>JACPFA010000003.1 GCA_016183235.1 Deltaproteobacteria bacterium | reverse complement strand
GTGCCTCAATCTTCCCCTGCCAATGCCGCTCCCTCGCCTCACGCTTATTGATGTCTGCCATTCATCACCTCCTGGTTATGGCAGATCTTTTATATCATTTCCTTACCGCTTGTAAGATGGACTTGCTTGATCGCTTACTTCCATTCCACATATATCCCCCTTTGATTAGGTTTAAAGTTACGTTGCCATGAGTCTCTAAAAGACCCCACAGTATGTCAGATTATCTTGAGTCGTCTGGGGTGGAGTTGAGTGAGCTAGGCTAAAAAGTACAAAATGTGTATACGGTAAGTATACGCATTCGCAACCGGTGAATTCAATTAGGGCGCCCTCTGTTAAAGGCTGGCTGAGCTTTTTAATTTCTTAGAAACTAAACATATAAGACTTGTAGTAAAACAGGCAAATCTTGTAAGTTCCTAATCAACCTGATGAGATCCATTAATTTCTATCTATGGATTCGTTTGTTGTTGTTCGTGTGCGCTTTTGTAACTTGCCAATCAAAGATTCCCGCAAAGAATAACCAAAATTATAGTGGAAATTATCAAAGCATGATCGATGGCTCGAAGGCAACTTTAGGATTATCCAAAAATGGCCGTGACACCTATTTCTTTTTGATTGATTCTTTTATCAAACTGGATCCGAATTCTCCCGGCTATTCATGTAATCTTACCGGCACCATTCGAGTCTCGAATGGAGAGGCTAGTTGGGTGGCAAAAGAAAAAGGTTCTGACATCCACTGCCGCCTTCGGTTTCTGTTTAAAAAAAATCATATTGAAGTTATGGAAGTGAAGCCATCTCAATCATTCACTGGACTTACTTGCCGATATTACTGTGGCCAAGCGGCTTCTTTTATTGGCACTTATCAGAAGTTACCTTATTATTAAAGCCGGGCGAAGCAGCGTTGGTTAAAATCGGTCGAAAATTCAGCGGTAGTTTGATGAGTTAAGGCAGGAAAGACCCGTTGCCAGAGGGTGAGCGGTTCCATGCACAGGTAATGGGGAATAGTTTCAATCCAATCTTTCATGCCAGTAAGAATGGCGCGGTAGAGGGCGAGCCGAATGGGTTCGGGGTAAGTCCATTTTTGATCGCCGGTGGGAACAAAGGCTGTTTTAAGTAATTGAGTATGGCGCACTTTTTGACGCACGGTCTTTAATTGAGATTTGGTAAAACTTAAAGTCCCAAAACTGACAAACGCAATTTCATGTGGCTGAAAAGATACCGCCATTTGTTTGCCCAATGCTTCATATTCTTGGATGGCCCGATCAAAATTTAAAAGAGGATGAAAATGAAATCCGATTTTAATGTTAAGATCAGCTACTTGGCGGGCAGCCCTCAGGCGCGCATTTAAAGAGGGTGTGGCGGCTTCTTCATTATCAATCACCACTTGTGGGTTAAGGCTCCAACTCACCATCAGATTTCTTGGGATGCGATGGCTGTTTTCCATCAGCCACGAGGTGTTGATCGATTTGGTTTTTAATTCAAGCAAAGTATTGGGGTGTGTTTTTGCAAAACCACTCAAATGTTCAAGTAGCCCATTGCGATTGCCCCACAGCAGTGAATCAGAATATTCACCGGTGGTGATGCGGTAAAATTGGTTAGGCTCAAGATGAATGGAATTTAAACGTTCTAAAATATTATCGGCAATCTGGATTGTTTTTTCAGGGTAAAGATCTTGCAGTGCACAATAAGAGCAACCTAGGTTACAATTTTCTACCAAATTAATGTTGTGCAGCCCACAGCAGAGCCAATCGCTGCTTTCCGTGGGGCACAAGGTGAAAGGTGCTGAAGTGAGCGTGCTATTTGTAATCTCAAAATGTTGCTTTGGCAAAGGGCGTTCTGAAATAGGGGAGTAGTTAGGCGGTTGGGTTTTGGTTGACTCATAAAAAGTGCAAAAACTTTTCCAAAGTTGATCTCGGCTAGCAAAAGGCTCACTTGGCAAATACCAATTTTTATAAAGATCCTGTTTCCAATCCCGTAATTCCACCAAAGCTTCGCTAATTTTTTTAGTTTGTTGAAAGGTAAGGCGGTATTTTTCAAATAGGTCTTGCAGAAATCCCATATCCCCCTGGGGTAGGGTATCTTTTAAAGGTTTGATAGCCGTTGCAAATTTTTCTTCTTGGTTCATATAATAACTTGGATTTTGGGGGACCTCTAAAAAGGGTCCAGATGCAAGGCGCCCGCAAAGGCGCGACCGGAGCGTATATGGAAATACGTGAGGATCGCGTCTTTGTGGGCAACGCGGCAGATGGGCCCTTTTTAGAGGTCCCCCTCTATCTTTTAAATTTTCTTGCAGTCTCTGATCAATTAGCTAGTTTAGTCAACTATGGTTCTTATTAATGAACATTATCTCAAGCTAAAAGCCGGCTATTTATTCCCTGAAATTGGGCGACGGGTACGGGAATTTCAGCAGAAAAATCCCAAGGCTAAAATCATTCGCCTAGGGATTGGTGATGTGACTTTGCCATTGCCTAAGGCTGTGGTTGAGGCATTTCATCAGGGGGTTGATGAAATGGGGGCGCCGGAAACATTCCGTGGCTATGGGCCTGAGCAAGGCTATCCTTTTTTAGCTCAAACGATTTTAGAACACGATTATCGTGCCCGCGGGATTTCGTTAGAATGCGATGAAATTTTTATTTCCGATGGTTCAAAGTGCGACACGGGTAATATCCAAGAAATCTTTGGTTTAAAAAATAAAATTGCGGTGAGTGACCCCGTTTATCCCGTATATGTCGATACCAACATTATGGCGGGCCGGAGCGAGCAGTTAGTCTACATGCCGTGTACCGAAGAAAATCATTTTGTTCCCGATCTACCCCATCAAAAGGTCGATCTCATTTATTTGTGTTTTCCAAACAACCCAACCGGTGCGGTGGCCAGCCGAGCCATGTTGCAAAAATGGGTCGATTATGCCTTGGCCAATGAGTCGATCCTTCTCTTTGATGCGGCTTATGAAGCCTTTATTACCGACCCGGCACTACCCCATTCCATTTATGAGATCCCCAAAGCCAAAAAGGTGGCTATCGAGTTTCGCAGTTTTTCTAAAACGGCCGGGTTTACGGGCACGCGTTGTGCCTTTACCATTGTACCCAAAGAATTGATGGGCAAAGACACTCAAGGTAATCCCGTTGCCATCAACCCCTTATGGCTACGCCGTCAAACCACCAAATTTAATGGGGTATCTTATCCGGTGCAAAAAGCGGCGTCGGCCTGTTATTCCGAAGCCGGCCAAAAACAGATTCGAGAACTTATTCAATATTATATGGAAAATGCCCGAATGCTTCGCCATAGCCTCGAAAATTTAGGCTATAAAGTTTTTGGCGGAGTCAATGCCCCCTATATTTGGCTGCAAACCCCTGGCAAAAAAGATTCTTGGGAATTCTTTGACCAACTTTTAACCCAAGCTCACGTTGTGGGTACCCCCGGCTCAGGCTTTGGTAGCGCCGGCCAAGGCTATTTTCGCCTCTCCGCCTTTGGTTCGCGAGCCAACGTAGAAGAAGCCATTACCCGTTTTTCTTTGTTGTCTCTTTGATTTTAACCATGGCCTTCTGTAAGTTTTTGAGCAATTGTTCAGCCATTTCGGGCGCTAACTTTTTCCGAATAACGATTTCTTGGATTTTGCATAAGCCTTCATAGGCATCCGCTACCTGTTCTAAGGTGGCTCGTTTTTTTAGGCGAGCTTGATCAAGGGTTTCTGCTTCCATTAATAATAAAGCATTGATGCCATCAATTTCTGAATTCCAGAATTTATAGGAGCAAAGTCGATCAACAATTAAATCTTCGATAGAAATGATCTTTAATTCAACTTGATTAATCTTAATGCTGTTAAATCGTTCTTCTGTTTTTAAATGAGTTGAGGGGAATTCAACGTAAACCTTAAGGGATTCGCTAAAAAAATCTTTGCCAAATTTTTCAAACCCAAGTGCTTTCATGGCTTGTTCAAGGGCTGGCCCGCCAGGGGTCACCATATCAATGTCAGCTGTTGAGTAACCCCCTTGGGTATAAAACTCTACTGCAGCTCCACCCACCAAAATGGGGTCTTGGCCGATCTGGCGTAAGGCCTCTGCAATAATGGAAGCGATGAGAATATTTCGTTCACTGTCCTTAGTGGATTTAGCTATCGCCCTAATTTCATTTTGAAGGTCTTTCAAAAGATTTCACCTTTTTTTGTTTATAAGTCTTTTGACCTTTGCGAGACAAATGAGAGGTATCAAACAGTTGTTTGATAGATTCAGAGATTCTTTTGCGATTGGGTCGTTCTTTTTTCCAATCATTGAAATCAATCATTTTCAGGGGAGTTGTCTGCCCACATTCAGGCTCGAGTTTTTGCAAAATTTCGAGAAAATCTTGATAAGCCAAGATAACGGCTTTAGGTCGACCATTGCTGGTAATGGCTATCTTTTTTCCTTCTAAAACTACTTTACGCACTTGTGCAGAGAGAGTTGCTTTGACTTCGCTCAACGGCAGAAATTCAGTGGAAGAAAGCGCGTTGAGGTCTTTATTCATAGTCTTGATTATAGTCATAAATAAGACTATTATCAAGACTATTTTATTACACCCAACATTCGGCCATGCAAAGCTTTCCTGCTTATCTTCATCGTTTAAGTTTAACCTGTTAATTTTGTTCGCCTTTATTTTTAAAACCCGGCATAATGCTGGTTAACGTCTAAGACTTAGCAAGGGGGAACATTATGTCATTAACCGGGATTCGTTCGCTTAAATCGGCCGTGCGTGGCATTGGCCCTATGGTAGGGGGTGTGGGTGCAATTGGCGGGTTCATTTCGGATGTCATCAAGCCAGTCTTTGCCTTGGCGCCTTTTCTTTTCTTCCTTTGTATTATGATTGCCCTCGTCATTTATGCCATTCCATTTCGCCGAAAAATCAAAGCCGTGGGATTGCAAGAAGCCTTTGCCAGCCCCTTAGGGGGCGGTTTTTTGGTGGCCTGTGGGTTTATTATAGCTTTTGGTATTCTTTCGATTCTTTATTTACAATCCCCACCCGAGGGTTTTGCCGCCAACGAATTTGAGGCCATTCGTCATATCCAAAAATCGATGTTGGGAATTGAGCAAGATTTAAATAAAATTAAGCAAGATGTTCAAACCACCGCGACTCGTTTAAAAAATGTTCGGGAGCGAATTCAGGCTTTATCCAAACAAGGTGGCTTAATCAGTCAGCCTAATTCCGATGCCGATTTTTATCATAACGCAAAAATCCATGAGTTAAACGGTCACATGGAAATGGCCCGGCAAAGTTACGAAAAATTTATCGAGATGCAACCGAGCTTTGTGGATGTACACGAAAGTTACCAAAGTATTATCAACAATACCGAAGGTAAAAATGCCACCGCAGGGGTTTATCAAAAACTAAAAGAAAAATTTTCTACTCATCCCACCATCCTCATGATGCAGGCCAAGACTTTATCCACCCGAGTAGAACAATTGAATGAATTAAAAAAATTGATCGCCCAGTTTCCTGATTATCCGCCGGTCTATTTTGAATTTGTGAGTGTGATGGTTGAGCCAGGTTATGGGGCGCTTTCTAAAGAAGAAACTGCAAGCTATGCCAAGGCGCTGGCCCGTTGGCAATATTTGTTAGATCAAGGCAAATATCAGCCCTTCTTTATCGATTTAAGAATTATCGATCGTAAAAAAGAAAAGGCCCAAGAGGCCCAAACCATGTGGAATAATTTTGGCAATCTTTATCAACCCGAATCCGTAGCGGGTGAACTTGCTGCCATTCAAAAGGGTGGTATTCCTAAATTATAAATTTTGAGGGGATGATTATGGCGATCAAAGAAAAATATCCATTTTTAGCTGAGGCGTTTCGTAAAGCCCTGCCAATTATTACTATCATTGGTTTGGTGGCAGGGCTGATTATCGATGTCTTAAAACCCCTGGTAAATTTTGCACCTTACCTTTTGGTGATTTCGATCATTGCGGCGGTCATTTTAGCGATAGGTCCTTTTCGTAAAAAGTTGCAAGAGATGGGCTGGGAACAGGCGCTGTATACCAATCCGGGGCGATGGCAAATTTTCTCGGTGGGCAATGTTTTAGTGTGGGCCATTTTTACCGTGCTTTCGTTTGCAACCCCCAAAAATGGGCTGATGGGAAGTATGAGCGATACGATTAAATCTGTTCAAGTATCCGTATTGCATATTCGACAAAGCACGGATGCCATTAAAGAAGGCATGCAAGATGTTCAGCAAACTTTAGATGGCATTGACTCTGATCTTCAAGGTTCAGAGGGGGCCTTGATTACCAATCCTAAAACCAACGATGAATGGTATCACAACGCCCAGATTCACCAAATGAATGGAAATGCAAGTGAGGCGAAAAAGATTTTTGAAAAATTATTTTCTGAAAATTTTAGTTATGTTGATGCACATGAAAATTATTCTAGCTTACTCGTTAACTCAGAAGGGCGTGAAGCTGCCAAAACTGTTTATCAAGGATTGGTCAGCAAAAATCCTTCTGACCCAGGTTTAGCCATGGCCCTAGCCAAATTGGAAGCGACTCACGAAGAAAAATTAGCCGCATTAAAAAAAGTGATGGAGACACACCCTAATTTTGGCCCGGTTTATTTAGCCTTGGCCAAACAATATGAATCTGTGGGTTTGGGCCAGCTTTCTTCCCTTGAGGCCGGCCAAATAAAAATGCTCATCGAAAAGTTTGAAGAATTGGATGGCAAGGGTGAGTTTACCAAACATTTTATCGACAAATCAAAATTAGATGAAGGGCGAAAAATTATTGGCAAGCTCAAACAAACTTATACCATCTTTAAAAAAGATGCGGTGGCAGCCAATCAAGGTGGGGGTGGTATTAAAATTGAGGTAAGGCCTGGCCGCAAATCGGGTTTCACCTTCGTTCCACCCGAGGCCTTTTTCACCAAGATTTTATATAGCATCGATGACCCTAATAAATTTATCGAGACGGGTTATTTTGATTTTGAAAATCCCGTGACTAAACAAAAAATGGCCAAGACCATGATTCAAGATGTAGAAGTGGGGCCTGGGCAACACACGGTGTATGTGAAATACTTGGATTTGCGCGGTAATGAGTCACCGGTGAGCAAGCAAGAATTTACTGTGGGGGACCTCTAAAAACGACCCATCTGTCGCGTTGCCCGCAAAGCCGCGATCCTCACGTATTTCCATATACGCTCCGGTCGCGTCTTTGCGGGCGCCTTGCATCTGGGCCCTTTTTAGAGGTCCCCCCAAATCCAAGTTATTAGAGGCGCCCTGTGGAATAGCCATAAACCCTTACCTCCTACCTGATGAGGATCAGTCATTTTTTTCTTTGCAGGAATAAACAAGCACTGTAGGGAGCATGCATGGCTTTGGAATATAATTCCACTTTGATCAACCGTAAGACCCTTTATGAGGGCTTAGACATCCTTACGGTAAAGCCTGATTTTCCTTTAAACGCTTTTAAGGCCGGCCAATTTGCCACCCTAGGTTTATTAAGCCACGAGCCCGCTTTTTCAGGCACCACGCCGCCTTCCAGCCAAGATGCCAATAAAATGATTCGGCGTGCCTATTCGGTAGCCAGTTCTCCAAAAAATTTAGACAACTTAGAATTTTATATTGTGTTGGTTCCCGAAGGCGAACTAACGCCAAGGCTCTTTAATTTAAAAGTTGGGGCCAAACTTTGGATGGCCCCCAAAATTACCGGTAAATTTATTTTAGATGATTGCCCCGCAGATAAAGATGTTTTGATGATTGCAACGGGTACTGGGGTAGCACCTTATATGAGCATGATTCGAACCCATTTTAACTCTAACCAAAAACGCAAATTTATTGTGGTGCATGGGGTGCGTATTGCTGGCGATTTAGGCTATGATGAAGAATTAAAAAATTATGCCAGCCAAAATAAAAACTTTTTTTATTTGCCCATGGTTTCACGGCCCAAGGAAAGCCCCAATTGGAAAGGGATCGCCGGTCGTATCAACGATAATATTCGAGGCGGGATTTTAGAAAAAGAGTGTGGCGTGGTGTGGGATCCCAAAAAGATAGAAGTTTTTATGTGTGGTAATCCCGGGATGATCCAGGGGATTGTCGATGACCTTTCAAAGTACGGCTTTATTCTCGATCACGGCGCTGAGCGAGGCACCCTTCATAAAGAAGATTACTGGTAAACCGCCTTCCATAAATCGCCTATCTCTGCGTTGAAATAAATTTTCTGCGCTCAACGTACCATCAAAGTACGTCTCGCTTGAAAATTTATTTTCGCCTTGATCTAGGCGATTTCTGAAAGGCTATAGCCTCAGCACGTTCTAAGGTGGTGGGGTGGGAATAGTAAAAAAAACTATACCAAGGGTGGGGCGTTAAATTCGATAAATTATCTTTAGAGAGCTTGATCAAAGATTGGGTCATGCTTGCTTTGTCGGTCGTGACTTCTACAGAAAATTGATCGGCCTCGTATTCGTGTTTGCGCGAAATCCAATTTAAAAAAGGTTCAAAGGGAAAGGTTACGGCCGAATAAAAAAGACCGAACAATAAAAATCCTATGTGAATACTAGGGGCTGAAATCCCAAAAGATAGATAGAAAGGCGCATGGTGAAGCAGTAAGGCGAGCACGTAAAACCCAAGGAGTGAAGTGAGGCTCGATAAAATCAGCCCGTTGCGAATATGTTTTTTAATATTGTGGCCCATCTCGTGGGCCAACACGGCCACCAGTTCATCGGTGGTGAGTTGGGTCACTAAGGTATCAAATAAAACAATCCGACGAGTTTTACCTAAGCCTGCAAAGAAGGCATTAGAATGGCCCGAGCGCCTTGAGCCATCAATCGTGAAAATGCCTGACATTTTAAATTTAATTTTTTGGGCAATGGCAATAATTTTTTGTTTTAATTCTCCTTCGGCCAAGGGAGTGAATTTATAAAAAATAGGGGCCAACAAAACAGGAAATAATGCCGCCACCAAAAATTGAACAAACAAAATAGCCAGCCAACCCCATACCCACCAATAGGTGCCGGTGGTCTTAATCAACCACAAAATTAATAACAGCAGCGGAGCGCCAATGATTAAAGATAGGCCTAAGGTTTTAATTTGATCGATAATAAAGGTCTTGGCAGTCGTTTTATTAAAGCCAAAGCGTTCTTCTAAAACAAATTGGTGATAAATCGCAAAAGGGAGCCCCAAGGCATAAAAAACCCCAGCAAAGAAAAATAAATAGACCAGGCTATGCAAATAGCCGGAAAAATAATGCCCCAACCAAACATCAACTTTAGCAAAAATGCCGGTTAAGAGCAGGCCCCAAAGAATCAACGCATCAAAGGCACGGTGAGCCCATAGATAGTGAGTTTTAGCCCGGGTATACTCTTGCGTCTTTTGATAATTGGCTTCATCAATATAGGGCTTGAATAGAGGAGGGATTTGCCCTGCATGCTTTTTAAGCTGAGCCAAATTAAGTATATCCAGCCCATAAGAGCTGAAAAAATAAACCAAATAAAATGCTAAAAAAATCCAGAAAAAAGGCATCATTTGTGCGGGTCATGATTCCATATTTTGGGGGAGGCCACAAGGCTTATTGTAAGGAGTGGTTAATATTAAGTCATAGATGTCCTGACTTTAATGTCAATACATTAGTATTGACATATAAAAATAATCAACCTATATTAATCATGCGATGGAAACTAAAACTGCCCAGCTACAAATTCGAATAAGTCCACAGCAAAAAAGGGCTCTTAAAATTTTGGCAAGAAAGACCAACCTAGATATGTCGGAGTGGATTTTAACTAAAATTTTACCACCTCAAAAAGAAGTATTTCATTCGCTCGTAAGGCGCCTGGCCCATGGGCAAGAGCCTAGGTTTGTTTTAGCCGAACTCAATGAATTTTTAACCAAGCTTTCTGCCCAAGAATTTACGGGGGTGGTGGAAGATCCTCCTAGAATGATTGCAGATCCTTATTGGCTCAATTACCTGGCCGCTATGTTGGAATATGCTGCGCAGAAAAAGGGGATAGAACCACCACACTGGTTAAGTGAAATCCCTCCTTTGCTAAAGCCTGTCTTTGGTTCTGATCTTGAATCGTTACGACTTCATCTTTTGACTCAAGCACTGCCGAGCTTTCGTAGGCGCAATATCTTTATTGATGCAAGCCTGGGAGATCAAATTTAAATGCTATCAAAACGAGATATTGAACGACTATTTAAGTTGCTAAACGAAGAATTGAAAAATATTTCTATTCAAGGGGAGCTTTATTTAGTGGGTGGTGCAGTGATGTGTTTAGCTTTCAATGCCCGACCTTCTACTAAAGATATAGATGGTTACTTTCGGCCAGCTTCCAAAGTTCGAGAAGCGGCAAAAAGAGTCGCAACGAAGGCGGGTATTTCTGAAAATTGGCTCAATGACGGAGTTAAAGGTTATTTGAGTGAAAAAGGGGGTTTTTGTTCTTATCTTGCCTTAAGCCATTTGAAAGTTTTTGTGGCAAAGTCAGAATATTTACTGGCCATGAAATGTTTGGCCATGAGGATTGGCGAAGAATTTCATGATTTGGAAGATATCCGCTATTTATTAAGAAATCTTAATATTGAAACTTATCAACAAGCCTTAGCAGTTATTACCGAGTATTATTCCCAGGAACGCTTCCCTCAAAAAACCCTCTATGCCTTAGAAGAATTATTAGCTGGGAAATGATCACCATTCATCGGTAAATTTTCAGCGTGCCATTATTTCAAGGTGGTTTACAAATTGGGATAGGCTACAACTATAAATAGTTTATGTTTGGAAGACTTTTGCTTCTTTCATAAGCACTAGAAGATTTTTAGCCAATTCAATATATTCTTTTTCTGAAATCCCAAAGTAATCATGAACACTGTTATTTCGAGCATCAATGCACAGTAGCCAAACTTCAGGTTTATTAAGATAATTAAGCTTCGCAGCTTGTTTGATTGCCATTTTTGGAGAGGGTGCTTCTAGGCCTTCATCTTCAACGACTAGCTTTAATTCACGCCATGCATACTCCACGACAATTTCATAGGTTTTAACGACGGTCAAAAAATTGAGTTCATTCGAGTTTTGTTGATATTGCTTGAGAGCCGCTTCTAAATTTTTTTTAGCTTTAAGCAGCTTTTTCTTTTTCGATTCCATTAAATATTCCTTGCAGATAACTAAACCCTTCTAGGTTTCCTTCTAGATAGATAACATTATGTTGAATGCTTTCTAAAAACCAATGAGGTGCTTGATTAAGATTGATGAGATCAATCTGATAAACAAAATCTTCGCTCATCTCATCAAGAATCCCTTTAAGTTTTAAAAATTCTTTACCGGTTAAAGGTTGTGGATAGCGAAGCACACCAATATCCCAATCAGAATATTTTTTCATTTGTCCGGTCACTCGTGAACCCAATAAGACTAAAGTTATATTTTTATCTTCTTTCAGTAACCGAACAACAAAGGGGTAAATTAATTGAACGTTTTTAACTTTTGTAGAAATGCTAAATTGAGGGCTCATGAGATCGAGGGGATCAACTTTTAATTTGGCTGCAATTTTTGAAAAAGCCCGACAAAATAATTCTTTACCGCGAATGAGGTTTTGTAGCGTATTGCGGTGGATCTTAGCCTTGCGAGCAAAATCAGCCATGCCACGATAACCTTGTTGAGCCAGGTATTGCTTAAATTTTTTCAGGTCAAGGCTATATTTCATCATATAAACTTATTATAAAGCCTTATGAGTATTAAGTCAATTTTATAGGCATAATGACTATTTTTTTGCTTTACAATAGTTACTGTCAGATGTGCAAGGACAAAACTCCCCATTTTGAGCTGGTTTACAAATCTCAATTTTTTGATTAAATACCTCCGTCATGCAAAATGTCCAAAATACTTCGGTTCGGTTATTTCAAAGTGATTTTCTCGAGCGCTTTACCCATATGCACCCCTTGTTACCGTTGGCGCTATTTGGTCCGGTTGTGTTGCTAGCAGGAGTTCTAGGGTTTTCGGCCCATGTTTTAGGAGAAAATCTTTTTTATTTTGGCTTAGGGATGTTGTTTTGGAGTTTTACCGAATATTGCATCCATCGTTTGGTTTTTCATTATCGTCCCAAAACTCCATGGGGCAAACGAATCATGTTTTTATTTCATGAGGTTCATCATCGTTATCCCAACGATCAAACGCGTTTATTACTCTCCCCACTAATGTCGGTTCCATTGGCGGTGGTTTTTTATTATTTCTTCAAAGAGTGGGGTGATTATCACTTCGTGAAAGTTATCACCTAAAACACCACTTCCAAAACCCCAACACCCGCTTCGGCGTCAGCAGCCCTTTATGGGATGTTGTTTTTCAAACCTTCCGGGACTAATTCATTCCCAGGTTTCTCTAACTGCCTGTTGGATACGTAAACATGTCTTTACTGAAAATAGAGCCTGGGGTACGGCAAGTTGCCGATCATTCAATAGTTGGTTGCTATTCATCACTGAAACGCATTTAACATAGCTGCCCCGATTTTTATAATACAAGCCATAGTCTTTTATTTCTTCATCTCCTACTTTGCAAAATGGAACAACTCGTTCTTCAAGCTCTTCAGGGAGAACGCAATCTGAACCTCGATTGAGAATGGGTTGCCCAGCAACTTGGCGTACAATGGCCCGCCGAGGTACCACTCCCCCGGGATTGGAAGCGATAACTACATAAATAGGGCCATTCTCAGGCCAAATTTTTGGATTTACGATGTCTTGAGGTTGTGGATCACCCCTTTGCTCTTCTTCCGCCATCGAAACTACGCCGACCAAGACCAAAGAACAAAAAATGAAAAATAAAATGAATGTTTTCATAAATACCCCTTCATAAACAAACCCTTAGCAAGGGAAATTAACCCCTTTAGCCATTGTAGCTTTTCGCTCTTTGGTAAGTAAAGCAAATGTTTTACTTAGCCATTTGGCGTAAAACCGTATGTAAAATACCGCCATTTCGTAGATAATTGACTTCGACGGGGGTGTCGATTCGACATTTTACCTGAAAAGTTTTTTTCTCACCGCTTGGCTGCTGTGCAACGATGCTCAAATATTGGCCGGGGGTCACGGAATCATTTAGGTCAGGAATTGAGAGGATCTCTTCGCCCGTCAGATTCAAGGTCTTGCGACTTTCGCCCTCTCTAAATTGCAAGGGTAAGACACCCATGCCCACTAAGTTAGAACGATGAATCCGTTCAAAACTCTCGGCGATGACCGCCTTCACTCCCAGCAAAAAGACGCCCTTAGCTGCCCAATCGCGGCTAGAGCCCGTGCCATATTCTTTGCCCGCGATAATCACGAGAGGCGTTTGATCTTTTTGATAGCGTTCGCTTGCTTCATAAATCGATAAAGTTTCGCTGGTGGGGAAATATTTTGTAAAACCACCGGTAATGCCGGGAACAAGTTCGTTTTTAATCCGAATATTGGCCAAGGTACCGCGCATCATGACTTCGTGGTTGCCTCGTCTGGCACCATAACTATTCCAATCCGTCTTTTGCACGCCGTGCGCTAATAAATATTGAGCCGCCGGACTCCCTTCGGCAATGCTTCCAGCCGGAGAAATATGATCGGTAGTGACACTGTCCCCCAACATAGCTAGCACCCGTGCACCGCCTATGGGTTTGATGGGTTGAACCGACGCGGTTAGTTGATCAAAGAAAGTTGGTTTGCGAATGTAGGTGCTGTTTGACTGCCAAGTGTAGCGATCGCCTTTGGAAATTTTGATTTGATTCCATTGGTCATTACAATGAAAAACATTTTTGTATTCTTCTTGGTAAATTTTAGAAGTTACAAATTCGTTGAGGGTGGCCTGAATTTCTTGGGGGGTTGGCCACAGATCTTTTAAATAAACGTTTTTTCCCTTTTGGTCTTTACCCAAAGGTTCCAGGTCAAAATCAATATCGATCCTACCCGCTAATGCATAAGCCACAACTAAAGGTGGAGAGGCTAAATAATTAGCTTGCACCCAAGGGTGAATACGGCCTTCAAAATTGCGATTACCACTTAACACCCCAGCCACCACTAATTTGTTATCACGAATGGCCTTGCCCATGGCATCAGGCAGTGGGCCAGAATTACCAATGCAAGTGGTGCAACCATAACCCACCACTTGAAACCCTAATTGACCAAGCGGTTCGATAAGCCCCGATAATTCAAGGTAGCGAGTGACCACGCGCGAACCAGGGGCCAAACTTGTTTTTACAAAAGGAGGCACCTTCAAACCCAACGCCTGCGCTTTTTTTGCCAGTAGCCCAGCTCCAAGCATCACACTCGGATTGCTGGTGTTGGTGCAAGACGTGATGGCAGCAATCACTACATTGCCATGGCGCAACGGGGTGTTGGGTGGAAGCTCTTGAGAAACTTGGTAAGAATTTTTTAAGGCATCTAAAAAGCTAGCTTTGACTTTTTTGAGCGAGATGCGATCTTGCGGTCGCTTGGGGCCGGCCAGGCTTGGTTCAACCGTGGCAAGATTCAATTGCACCGTACTAGAAAAATGCGGGACCGGGGAATTTTCTTCGCGAAACATCCCTTGGGCTTTGAGATAAGCTTTGGTTAAGCTAATGAGTTCAGGTGAGCGGCCGGTGGTTTGCATGTAGCGCAAGGTTTCTTCGTCTACGGGGAAGAATCCCATGGTGGCGCCATACTCTGGGGCCATATTGGCAATCGTGGCACGATCGGCCAGGCTTAAGTTTTTTAAACCTTCTCCAAAAAATTCTACAAATTTTCCAACCACTCCATGTTGACGCAAAAGTTGGGTGATGGTGAGCACAAGATCGGTTGCGGTAGTCCCTACGGGTAGAACGCCTGCGAGCTCAACTCCCACCACTTCGGGGAGTAACATATAAATAGGTTGCCCCAACATCACAGCTTCTGCTTCAATCCCACCCACGCCCCAGGCCACAACCCCCAAACCGTTGATCATAGTAGTATGGCTGTCAGTGCCCACCAAACTGTCGGGGTAAACAATCGTTTTGCCATTTTCTTTTTTCTGAATCACCACCGAGGCTAGATATTCTAAATTGACTTGGTGAATAATCCCGGTGGCGGGAGGCACTACACGAAAATTTTGAAACGATTCTTGCCCCCATTTTAAAAATTCATAGCGCTCTTGATTGCGATTAAATTCAAGCTCGGTATTTTTTCCCAAGGCATCGCTACTGCCGGCAAAATCGACCTGCACGGAATGATCCACCACTAAATCTACGGGGATAAGTGGATTCACCTTTTTGGGGTCACCGCCCAATTTAGCAATAGAGTCGCGCATGGTGGCCAAGTCTACGACGGCAGGCACACCGGTAAAGTCTTGCATGACCACGCGAGCCGGTTGAAAAGGGATTTCAACTTGGGTCGGGCTGGTTGCGCGCCAGTTGGCGATGTTGTCAATGTCGATTTGGCGGATGGTAAAATTATCATACCTTCGTAGGGCAGCCTCTAATAAAACCTTGATGGAAATAGGGAGGTGCTCTAAGCCAGGTGGTAGTTTGTAGTAAAAGACCTTGCCTTGAGGAGTTGATAATTCGCAAAGGGAATGATTGTAATCTTGAGTCATGAACATCCTTTCTCGTAGGTCTTCTCTATTTACCATGATTCACATCAGTAAGTTTTTTACTTTTAACAACTTTTTATCAACTGTCAAATAAGCAGGGGGAATTTTGGCAGAGGGGAATGTTGAAAAATGTCATTCCCGCCCCTGCCTACGCAGGGGTAAACTCCGGCGGGAATCCAGAACTGTTTGAAATCACTGGATCCCTGCTTCCGCAGGGATGACAGAAAGTGCATTTTTCAACATTCCCCAGGGCGTACAATTTATACATCAAGTTACTTATGTAACTATTGATAATCCCTTGACAAAGGCAGGCTACTTAGCATTAGAAGGGTTCGTTATTTTAATCTTTATTTTCCCAAGCAGATGCGTTAAAGAGCGATCAATTTTCTACAGGCATGGGAAGGAGAGACTAAGCTTATGATCCAATTTAAAGAGTTAACCATCAAAACGACCGATAACAATCTCAGCAAGCTCGACCCTAAGTTGGCCGATTTTGTTGAACAATACGACTATTATCACATGGAAGATTTAACCACGCTTGCACAAAACTTTGTGAAAGAATCCCAACTGAAAAATGGTGTTTTTACCGCCCAAGTTTTGCATACCACCTGTGTGCTTTCGGTGAACGAACTCAACGAACCCATGTTGATGGGCGATGTTAATAACCATATGCGTGAGTTTGTCCCCAAGGTTAAAGATTATCTGCATAATTCCAAATTACGCACCGCCAATCGTTGCGAAGACGATCATAAGTGTGATCGTAATGCCGATGCCCATATTAAATCCTTTATGATTGGCAACACCTCTATTTCTTTATTGGTTCGCGAAGGCCAATTGGTGTTAGGGCAATGGCAACGCTTAGGCATGGTCGATTTTGATGGGCCCAGAACACGAAAAATTGTCTTCCAAATCATGGGTGAATAAAGCGGCCCTTTTTGATTATTATTCTCAGTGGTTTTCTCCCCCAATCCTTGCTGGTTTAATTGAATGCGAACATCGCTCGTTGCGATTTCATCAAATGCAGGGGGATCCTGAAGGCGAGACAATTAAACTAAAAGAACAAGGGGTGCAATTAGAACCCTTACCTTTTTACCCCCAGGCCTTTTGGGTTATTCATCCAAGCGATGTTAAGAAACTCGATCATCATAGTTCGGCTTATTATCTTCAAGACCCCTCTTCACTGTTGCCCGTATTAGCCTTGCAAGTTCAACCCGGCGAGCGAGTGCTCGATTTATGCGCTGCCCCTGGCGGCAAAAGCTTGTTCATGGCCGATCTCATGGCTTATCAGGGTACCTTATGGGCCAATGAAATCTCACCAGCGCGGTTTTTAAGGTTAAAACACAATTTTCAACGCTTCAAAGTGCCGCGTGATCAAGGGCAGTGGGAACTTAAACTCCTGCATCAAACCCCGCGCGATATCGCAGCCGAGCACCCTAATTCATTTGATAAAGTTTTATTGGATGTGCCTTGTTCGATGGAAGCCCATGTTTTACAAAATTCAGAAGAATTAAAAAAATGGAACCCCAGCCGTTCTCATTTATTGGCTAAACGGCAACGTAAAATTTTCAAAGCAGGTTTAGCTTGCACCAAACCCGGTGGAACCATTGTTTATTCCACTTGCAGCATTTCACCTTTGGAAAACGAAGCGAACATCGAATTTTTATTATCGAAATTCAAAAACGAAATTGAAATTGACGAAGCTTGCCCATTAAATATCGGTTGGAAACGCAAATACGGATATTTAGTCTTACCCAGCGAGCATCATATGGGGCCGATGTATTATTGTATCTTGAAGAAAAATAGTGCTTAAGGTCTGTGTTGTTGAAAACCTTTCAGCGCAGGAGGTCGGATCCTTCGCTAAGCCTCAGGACAGGCTCCGGAGGGCTAAAAAATTTTATTGTTTTTTTGAATTAGAGGATGACGAAGGAATACTCTAATTCAACCAAAAACAAAAAATTTTTTAGCCCGAGTAGGCCGACCGGGCGCGGGTTTGAAACAACACAGACCTTAAGCACTATTTTTCTTCTATTTATGCCTTTATTTCTTCAGGCTTTTTGGATTTGGCTTGGTACTGAAAATCGAGTTGATCATCTTTGCAGTCGAGTTCGACCACCCCGCCTTTTTCTAATTTTCCAAACAACACTTCATCAGCCAAGATTCTTGCAATTTTATCTTGAATAAGCTTTTCCATGGGCCGGGCCCCATTTTTTGGGTCGTAGCCATACTTGGCCAAATAATGACGTGCCGTATCGGTGATGGTGAGTAAAACCTTTTTTTCAGCCAATTGATTTTCGAGCCTTGCCATAAATTTGTCGACCACTTTTAAAATGGCCGTTTCATCGAGAGAATTAAAATGCACCGTAGCATCCAAGCGATTGCGAAATTCGGGGCTGAAAATTCGATCGATTTCTTGCTGCGGGGAGCCATACACGGTGGTTTGATGAATACCAATAGAGGGTCTTTGAATTTCCCGCGCCCCTGCATTGGTGGTCATAATTAAAATCACATTTTTAAAATCAGATTTACGACCGTTGTTGTCGGTAAGAGTGCCATAGTCCATCACTTGCAAGAGAATATTAAAAAGATCGGGATGAGCCTTTTCGATTTCGTCGAGTAATAAAACTGCATGGGGTGTTTTGTGAATGGCATCGGTCAAAAGGCCGCCTTGGTCAAAACCAACGTAGCCGGGCGGTGCGCCAATAAGCCGGCTCACCGTGTGTTTTTCCATATATTCACTCATGTCAAAACGAATAAACTCAATCCCCAACACGCGGGCCAATTCTTTAGCCAATTCGGTTTTGCCAACCCCAGTGGGCCCGGCAAAAAGAAAATTGCCAATCGGGCGGTTGTTATTGCCCAGCCCAGCGCGAGAAAGTTTAAGCGTACTAGCGACTTTTTCAATGGCTTGTTCTTGGCCAAACAAGGTTAATTTAATGTTAGATTCTAAATTTTTAAGTTGTTCCTTGTCAGAACTTGAAACCGTGCGCGGAGGAACACAGGCGATTTTCGCAACCATTTCTTCAATGTCTCTTACGGTTACTTGGCGAACCGTGGTATCGGTAGCATTCAAGCGCAACTGCGCGCCTACTTCATCGATCACGTCAATAGCTTTGTCGGGCAATTTCTTTTCATGAAGATATTTTGACGACAGATCGACCGCACTTTTGAGTGCTTCTGCGGGATATTCAACGTTATGAAATTTTTCAAATTGGGATTTGAGACCGATGATGATTTGATAAGTTTCTTCTAATGAAGGTTCATTAATATCAACCCTTTGAAAACGGCGAGCTAGCGCATGATCTTTTTCAAAATAATTGCGAAATTCTTTATAGGTCGTAGCGCCAATACAGCGTAAATCGCCCGCGTTAAGCGCAGGTTTCAGTAAATTGCTAGCATCGAGGGAGCCGCCCGTGGTGGCGCCAGCCCCAATCACGGTATGAATTTCATCAATAAATAAAACCGCATGCGGGTCGTTGCTTAATTTTTGTAATACCGATTTTAAACGCAGTTCAAAATCACCCCGAAATTTAGTGCCCGCTAATAATGCCCCCATATCGAGCGCATAAATCGTGAGGGCTCGAATCGGTTCTGGCACTTCTTTTTTTACAATTTTAAGCGCCAATCCTTCGACAATAGCGGTTTTGCCAACCCCGGCATCGCCCACCAGCAAAGGATTGTTTTTGCGGCGTCGGCACAAAATGTGAACGACTCGATCGAGTTCACGTTCCCGGCCAATGAGCGGGTCAATCTTGCCGCGCTTGGCCCGTTCATTGAGATTTAAAATAAAACCTTGCAGGTTGGTTTTAGAACTTTCACCTTCTTCTAAAGGAAGAGGTTCTTCAAAATTAGCGCTGGGGAGTTTGTGGATACCATGTGACAGATAGCTCACGATATCAATGCGAGTAATATCCTGTTTTTGTAAAAAGTAAGTGGCATAACTTTCTTTTTCATTAAAAAGTGCCACCAACACATGGGTGGGCAAGATTTCATTTTTGCCGGCGGCTTGCACATCAAAGGCCGCTCGCTGAATCACTCGTTGCACGGCTAAGGTGGTTGGGACTTTACCATCGGCTTTAGGATATTTGACTTCGGGCAGGGTATCAAAATGCGCTTCTAAATTACGCCGTAAGATTTGCAAATCTCCACCCAAGGCCTCGAGTGTTTTGCGCACTTCAGAATTTTGAATGAGGGCATAGAGAAGATGTTCTAAGGTGACATACTCATGGGTCAATTCCATGGTTTTAGAAAACGCGAAATTAAGACAGCTTTGTAATTCAGTACTAATCACGCAAGCTCCATAACACATTGTAACGGAAAACCCTCTTTGCGAGCAAGATGTATCACCGTTTGTACCTTGGTTTCAGCAATTTCTTTACTGTAAATACCACAAACTCCCATGCCCGACTGATGTACCTGCAGCATGAGTTGATGCGCTTCTTCTTTGGATTTTCCAAACACCGTTTCTAAAATATAAACCACAAAATCCATGGTGGTGTAGTCATCGTTAATGAGCATCACCCTATACATAGGGGGGCGACGGGTTTTGGTTTTTTTCTCCGTAAGAATCCCAGCGTCACCTTGGGTTTGGGGGCGATCTTCTTGTGCCATACTTAATAAAGTAATACCGATTGAGCAAAATGGAAAGAGGACTTTGTTCTCCATTGGGGGCTACCTTAGTGGGGGCCTGGGGCCCCAATAGACCCTAAAATTTTTAGGAACGTGGCCAAAAAGTTTTAGATTCTAAGCCCTTAACATTTGTATAAAATGTAGAATATTGGCACATTATATGCACAAACTGACTTAAAGATTTGTAGCAAGGAGAATACGATGGAATTGTCTAAATTAGCTCAGGGTTGGCTTGAATCGTGGCAAAGTGATCAATCACTCGATGGTAAAAAAATTAGTGCTGAAGAAATCACTGCAACCTTCGAATTGGCCAAGAGCGATGGGGTTAACCTTGATGAATACCAAGCCATGGGCGAGATTATTAGCCACATCAAAAAACTCGAGACCCGTGCTCATTATAGCTTGCATTCGAGTGCTAATGGTCCTTTTACCTGGCTTTGGCATGCCCAACGAATGACACAGGATTATAGTGTGGAAGGTCTTATTTTTAAAGATCATCTGCCTCCAAGCCTGGCCCTTGAAAAATACGTCAGCGGACTTTCTTTAACGAGCAGTACAGTTCCTTATACCGAAAAGATGTTTGACGGGCTTGAATATTACTGTGGCCGTTTGCCCAACAATTATATTTTTAATAACGATGTTTGTCCGGAAAATACCCTTTGGTTGAAAAGTAACGGTAAGCCTCCGCTTGATTTGCAAGTCCGTGGAGGCCCTAGTCGAGGTGGCAAGCCTTGGTAAAGAGGACTTAGCCAACCCCGCCGCCAAGATTTTAGAGAGGGACTTTTATCATTATGTTAGCGACGATTACGAGATCGGTAGAAAAAATCTTCAATTAAAAGACCCACGCCTTACTTACTACCTCATGGATGCATTGCTCGATCCTAATGTGCCTATCGGCAATAAGCAGAAGCACATCCTGCCTTTATTAAGAAGAATCCCCGATTTTAAAGTAGCTGGAACTATCGTGGGCATCTTCACATCGGGTCAAGCTTTGAATTCCCACTACGTTTCTGATCTTTCAGCAACATTAGGTATGGTGGCAGAAAGTGCCGAAGACCATATGAGATATGACAGTTACCTGCTTGCCTATGGTTCATCCATTCCAATCGAGTGGCAAGTGGAGCGAGCCGTCAAGTTAGCTGAGGAAGCTTTAGCTTATTTTCGAAATAATAATGGAATGACTTATTGGTCCAACTCATGGGCAGCGGGTGCTTATTTAACTGTAAAGAATTTTCTCAACTTAAAAGTAAAACGGGCCGCCAATCCTGATCCTAAGTGGATTTTTAGATTAGAGATGGCCCTTGCGCCTTTTGAGATTAAAAAATAATTACCCAGCCAGTACATAATTGAAAATCAAAGGGGCTACAATCGTAGCGTCTGACTCAATCACAAACCGTGGGGTGTCAGGGCCTAGTTTTTCCCAAGTAATTTTTTCGTTAGGCACCGCGCCGCTATAAGAACCAAAGCTAGTGGTGCTATCGCTGATTTGGCAAAAATAACTCCAGAGCTTGCAGGGGGTTTGTAAATCTTGACGAATCAGCGGAACCACGCAAATAGGGAAGTCGCCGGCAATGCCCCCACCAATTTGAAAAAATCCTACACCGTTGTTTTGCGTATTTTCTAAATACCAGCCAATCAAAAATTTCATGGCCTCTAAACCTTGCCGAACAATGTGCACATTTTTGACACTGCCGTCATATACGTGGCTGGCAAAAATATTGCCTAAGGTTGAATCTTCCCAACCGGGGGTGATGATGGGCAGATTTTTTTCAGCCGCCGCCACCATCCAAGAATTTTTAGGATCGATTTGATAAAACTTTTTTAAACTATTGTTGCGGATGAGTTCGTAAAAATATTCGTAAGGGAATAGGCTACGGTTTTTCTGATCGTTATCTTTCCATAAAGGCAACATAGCAGTCTCAATCCGGCGAATGGCTTCGTGTTCGGGGATGCACGTATCGGTTACACGGTTTAAACCACGTTCTCGCAATTTAACTTCTTGGTCAGGGGTGAGTTGCCGATATTCTGGGATGCGTTCGTAATAATCGTGGGCGACAAGATTAAAAATGTCTTCTTCTAAATTAGCCCCGGTGCAAGTGATGATATGCACTTTATCTTCCTTAATCATTTCGGCCAAACTAATCCCAAGTTCAGCTGTGCTCATGGCACCGGCCAGGCAGACCATCATTTTATTGCCAGATTGAATTTGCTTTTCATAAGCAAGGGCCGCATCTTTTAATACCGCGGCATTAAAGTGTTTATAGTTTTCATCAATAAAATGGCGAATGGTTTGGCGTTCTGATTTTTTCATGCCCGACTAGTAACAAAAATAACCTATGGGGTGCAAGTGTGTAGTTTATCAAACTTTTTCCACCTTTACAGAGTAAGCTAAAATAGTTATTAATGCTTTATGAGGTTACTATGAATAAAAATTATGAAATTCAAAGACTTGATTGGACCCCTAATCCCAATGCCTTTAAATTGATTTTAAACGATAAGGTTACGGCAGGGGCCGGGCTCAATTTTACAACGCCGGAGGAGGCCAAAGATAATGCCTTGGCATTAAAACTTATTCAAATCAAAGCTGTAGAATCGGTTTTTTTGAAAGATAATTTTATCACCATTACGCAAATGCCTGAAGGGGCGATGAACGATATTCATGACCAAGCCGTTTCCATCATTCACGACACTCAGGTCTTTCCGGCCGATCAGTTGGCCACCGCAGATAGTCAAACTGAAGGTATCAATTTTAGTGGCGACTTTGATGAAAAAGAGAATGAAGAAAAATTGGCCATCATTAATCTTTTATTTGATAATGAAATCCGCCCTGGCTTAGCCATGGATGGTGGGGGTTTAGAAGTGTTAAGCCTAGAAGATAATGTGCTAGTGGTTCATTATCAAGGGGCCTGTGGGTCTTGCCCAAGTGCCACTGCCGGGACGCTTAATTACATCAGCCAACTTTTAAAGAATCGCTTAAGTCCCAGTTTGGAAGTGATTAATCAGTGAAAAAACTCATCAATCGTAATGTCGAAAGTTCCAAACCTTTACCGACACCGCTAGAAATTAAAAAAAGCCTTCCCGTAACGCCGCAGCATGAGCAGACCGTCATGCAAGCAAGGAACACCATCGAGGCTATCTTAGATGGAAAGGATAAGCGAATTTTTGCGGTGGTGGGGCCCTGTTCGATCCACGACCTTCAAGCAGCTCATGAATATGCTGAAAAACTTTCGAAATTAAAACAAAAGATCGAAGATAAAATTTTTGTAGTGATGCGAGTCTATTTTGAAAAACCTCGCACGACCACAGGGTGGAAGGGTTTGATTAACGACCCTGATCTCGATGATTCGTTTCATATTGAAAAAGGCATTAAAATTGCCCGGCAACTTTTATTAGATTTTGCCCAATTGGGCTTAGCTGCTGGCACCGAGGCCCTCGACCCCATTATCCCACAGTATATTTCTGAATTAATCTCATGGACGGCGATTGGCGCACGTACAACCGAAAGCCAAACCCATCGTGAAATGGCCAGTGGTTTATCCATGCCGATTGGTTTTAAGAATGGAACCGATGGAAATATTGAAGTAGCGCTCAACGCGATGAAATCAGCGCTGAAGCCGCACCATTTTTTGGGGATCGATCAAGATGGTAAAATCACCGTTTTTAAAACCCGTGGCAATCGCTATTGTCACATGGTTTTGCGGGGAGGCAAAACTCCGAATTATTCTCCTGAACAAATTGCCAAGGTTGAAAATGAATTAAACAAAAATAATTTACCTGATAAAATTGTGGTGGATTGTAGCCATGGCAACTCAGGCAAAGATTATGCCAAACAACCTCAAGTGCTTACTGAGGTCATTGCGCAAATTCGGCAAGGCAATGCATCGCTTGTGGGGGTGATGTTGGAAAGTAATCTCATGGCGGGCAGGCAAGATATTCCCCAAGACCTCAAACAATTAAAATACGGTGTTTCGGTAACCGATGCTTGCCTCGATTGGGAAACCACCGAAAAAATTCTCACCGAGGCCTATCGGCAACTTAAATAATTCTGTCATTGCGAACCCAGCAGGGTGAAGCAATCTCTTCTGTATAACCGGTGAGATTGCCGCGCCCGTTGGGCTCGCAATGACAGAAAGTCCATACCGGCTAGCCCGCATGGGGGCCCCGCCGCTTCCGCGATGGGTCTCCTCAGCAAGGCTGCGAGACTTTAAAAAATTTCTACTTGTTGAGTTGCCGATACTCGCCTTGGGCGTAGTCTTTGGTGGGGGAGACGAGATGATTAGTGAAGAGCTTTTTGTGTAAGACGGTTTCAGGGAGCACGTTGACCTTGTTGTAAATGGTCACGGGTTCTCTAGATTTTTCGTCCCCCCCTGCATAAACGGCAATATTGTAGGGCCCGCTGGGTAGGGTAAATTCATAAACATCGCGGTTGGCGTCTATCTTAATGGGTTTCTTTTTGCCTTCGGGGAAAATAGCTAAACCATAACCCTCCACGGCAAGTTGGCCATTAGGCAGATGAATCGATAAGACGACCGTGCCTTGATGAAAGGAGTATTTTTTCTTGGGTTCCTTGGCCGTAACCGGAGCGGCGATAAAAAATAATAAAAACAACAATAGGGCTTTTTTCATCGAAGGATACTTATACTAAATGAGTTGCTCGAAGCAAGCGCTAAAGTCTGGCGCGGATACTGTCGGCGTGGGCAATCAGAGATTCCATTTCGGCTAGCCGAATGATATCGGGGGCCATTCGTTTAAAGGTCTTTTCATCACAACCCATGATACTGGTGGCTTTAAGAAAGTCTTGCACGTTGAGGCAACTGGAAAATTTAGCCGTGCCTGCCGTAGGCAACACATGAGAAGGGCCTGCAAAATAATCACCCAAAGCCACCGGGGCATGATGGCCCAAAAAGATAGCCCCTGCATTGTTAATTTTTTCGGCAATCTTAGCGGCATCTTTAATAACTAATTCGAGATGTTCGGGGGCAACTTCATTGATCAGCCCGATCGCACTTTCAACATTTTTGGTGATGATAATAAAGGTACGGTTTTTAATCGCCGATTCAGCAATGGTTCGCCTGGGGGTAGCGCGTAATTGGCGACGCAGTTCACCATCAACCCGGTGAGCAAAATTGATATTAAAAGTTACCAAAACACAGGTGGCATTTTCATCGTGTTCAGCCTGGCTTAATAAATCTGCGGCGATGATTTTAGGGTCAGCCTCTTCGCCGGCCAAGACGCAGATTTCGGTAGGGCCAGCAATCATATCAATGCCAATAAACCCAAACACCAATTTTTTTGCGATGGTTACATAAAGGTTCCCAGGCCCCACGACTTTATCAACCTTAGGAATAGAAGGCGTGCCATAGGTGAGGGCCGCGATGGCGTGGGCCCCGCCCACTTTATAAATATGATCAACTTTGGCAATATCGGCAGCTACTAAAACAGCTGGGTTCACTTGCCCTTCTACAAAGGGGGTGACCATAGCAAGATATTGCACCCCAGCTACTTTAGCGGGGATGGCATTCATGAGCACCGTTGAAGGATAAGACGCCTTGCCACCAGGCACATAAATACCCACTTTTTCAATAGGCGTAAAACGCAAGCCTAATTCTAGGCCGTTTTCTTTTAAGCTAAAATTATTAATGGGTTGTTTTTCGTAGAAACGAGTAATGTTATCGGCAGCCCGCTTTAAAGCGGTAATTTCTTCTTTTTTTAATTGCTGGTAGGCCTTTTTGATTTCAACCTTGGTGACCGCAATTTTACCATCTTTAATTTTATGTTTGTCCCACTTTTCAGTGTAGGAAATGAGAGCTTTATCACCCCGCAAGCGAACATCTTCCAGAATTTTTGCAATTTCAGTTTCTAAAGGGCTGGCAAGCGTCTCCTTGCGTTTAAGGATTTTTTCAAATTCGTAACGAAAGTTTCGTTCGCTCGAGCGAAGTATTTTCATAATAGAGGTGCCACGTCAAAAGTGAATGAGCGGGCAAGATTACTAAAAAATTGCTCCAGAAGCAAGGGGCGAAGGGGTGGTTAAAAGAGGTGGGTCTAGAACCGGTATTTGACTTTGATACGACGGACTTTAGCGCCTACATTACGGAATTTCTTTTCAATCCCCTCATAGCCACGGTCTATATGATAAACCCGGCTAATCTCTGTGATGCCCTCAGCTGCAAGCCCGGCCAACACCAGGCAGGCACTAGCACGAAGGTCGGTGGCCATGATGGGTGCGCCGGAGAGCTTGGGGACGCCCTTGATAAAGGCTTTATTGCCTTGCAAGTGAATGTCGGCGCCCATGCGGTTTAATTCTGACACATGCATAAACCGATTTTCAAAAATGTTCTCTTCGATCACACTTTCCCCTTTGGCCAAGGCCATCAACGCCATGAATTGGGCCTGAAAATCCGTGGGGAAATTTGGGTAAGGGCTGGTGCTAATATCCACCGGGCTAATTTCTTTAGGCCCTCGAATTTTTAACTGTTTTTGACCATTTTCAACCATGGCACCAGCCATTTTAAGTTTATCAATGAGGGAAGTGAGGTGATGGGGATTGGCATTTTCGAGGGTGATTTCACCCCCGGTCATGCAGGCACCAATGAGAAAAGTGCCAGCTTCAATACGATCGGGCATAACGCTAAATTTACAACCCTTTAAACTTGCAACCCCTTCAATGGTGATGGTCGAAGTACCTTCCCCTTCAATCTTTGCCCCCATGGCTTTTAGCATCTGGGCTAGATCTACCACTTCAGGTTCACAGGCGGCATTGGTAATCACCGTGGTGCCTTGGGCAAGGCAGGCTGCCATCATGGCATTTTCAGTGCCTGTGACCGTGATGGTGTCAAAATGAATGGGTGCCCCTTGCAACGCTCTAGCCTCGGCATGAATATAACCGTGCTCAACTTGAATCTTGGCGCCTAATTTTTCTAACGCCACCAAATGCAGATTAACCGGCCTTGCGCCGATCGCACAACCACCGGGCAAGCTTACCACCGCCTTGCCAACTTTGGCCACTAAGGGCCCCAACACCAAAATCGAAGCGCGCATGGTACGCACCAAATCATAGTGGGCGAGATGTTTAGTAAGAGGCGCTGGTTGGGTTTTGCACTGATGATTGCGATAGCTTACTTTCATGCCAAAACCCTCCAATAGGCGCATCATGGTTTTGACATCGGAAAGATTAGGGACATTGTCGATTGTTACCGGCCCATCGGCTAAAATCGTCGCAGCTAAAATAGGCAGGCTAGCATTTTTAGAACCCGAGATCTTGACCTTGCCTTTTAAGGGCCATTGCCCTTGCAAGATAATTTTATCCATCCCGCTGATCTAAGCCTATTTATAAGGAGAGTCAAATACTACTCCACGTCTTTTCGAGGTAGGGAGAGGCCAATGGAGAGCCCGCGCCCGGTCGGCCTAGTCGGGCTAAAAAATTTTTTGTTTTTAATTGAATTAGAGTATTCCTTCGTCATCCTCTAATTCAAAAAAACAATAAAATTTTTTAACCCTCCTACGTCCGACCTCCTGCGCTAAAAGGCTCTCCCTTGGCCTCTCCCTACCTCGAAAAGACTTTCTGCAAATATTTGCAGAGATATAAAAAGTTTTACTGAAGTGGGCTAAGGGGTAATTTGAGAACTTTTAGCACAGGAGTGAAGCCGTAGGAGGTTCAAAAAATCCTATTATTTTTTTGAATTAGAGGATGACAGAGGAATACTCTAATTCAATAAAAATAAAGGATTTTTTGAGCCGAGTAGGCTTCACGGGTGCGAGTTTTCAAATTACCCCTTAGCCCACTTCAGTAAAACTTTTTAGGTTTGGCAATTGTCTCTCTGCACGATTTCAATTTCAAGAACGCGATCGTGATGGGCTAGGTCTTGGTGAAGTTTGGCTTGTAGGTAAGAGTTTTTAGAAATGAATTCAAGGCACGCCTTGCCTTGAGTGGCTCCAATTTCCAATAGGGCTTTACCCGTCGGTTTAAGCCAATTTCTGAGTCGATTGATCAATTGAAAAATTAAATCGAGTCCGTGGTTCTTTGCCACCAGGGCTTTCCGCGGTTCAAACTTGGCTACCTCGGGCATAAGCCCTTCGATTTCATCGCTACTAACATAGGGGAGGTTGGCCACAATTAAATCAAAGGCATGGTCAAATTCAGGTTGGTCAAAATTAGTAAAATCACGATTGATCCACTGGATACGCTCTAACACCCCATGAAACGCGGCATTTTCTTGGGCACAGGCAATGGCCTCTGGGCTAACATCCATGGCAATGCCAGTAGAGGACGCTAGATTTTTTAAGAGTGAAATGAGAATACAACCCGAGCCTGTGCCGATATCGAGGATTTTAATGGTGTCATTATAAAGGGGCATATCTGTCATTGCGAACCCAGCGGGGTGAAGCAATCTCTTCTGTCTAATCGGTGAGATTGCCACGCCCGTTGGGCTAGCAATGACAGATATGCCCAACTCCACAATCAGCTCTGTTTCAGGTCGGGGGATCAACACCCCGGGCCGAATTCGAAACGGAAGTGAAAAAAAATCTTTTTCGCCTGTAATGTAAGCAAGCGGTTCACGATTGGCCCGGCGCTGAATTAAGGCCTTAAATTGAGCAAGCTCGGCTTCATTGATTGGTCGTTCAAAATTTGTATAAAGTTGTACGCGAGTGAGTTTAAGGCAATTTGCCAAAAGCAATTCAGCATCGAGCCGAGGGGAATCAAGCCCCTTTTTTTGAAAAAATTGCTCGGTCCATTGCAGTAGAGTAAGAATAGTCCAGGTTTGAGTTGTCATATAAAAAAAGACCCTGATGTTTTACGCCAGGGTCTTTTTTATGCAAACAGAATTTTTTTTATAATTCAAACACCAAATATTGCAACACCCGCTCTTGCGGCCAAAAGCCAGTGGTGGGGCAACTTTCCGAGGTATGATAAGAACTATAAAGCACCCGACCACCACTAGACCCAGCATCAAAGGTGACCGTTAAAGGACGATCTTGGGAGTCAACATCGGTACCAGTGATCCATGTTGTAATCGTGGCACCCGATTCAGCGCCATCCATCATGGCCCAACCACTCAAAAAATCACCAATAAAGATAGAGCCATCAGCATTGCGCGCTCCGGCGGTTCCATTGACGGTAGTGCTGGAACAATCTGTTTCATTGTTCCCGGTGTTGACGGTACGACTATCAAGCCAAGTCCCTAAAGCCGCGACTTCGACAGTAGCGTTTTCATCAAAAAAACTGCTACTACCATCTTCGGCCTCGCCTGCAGTTTCTGCAGAAGTGCCAGAACCACCATCTTTGAAATCAACAAATTCGGGGAAGGCTTGCTCTACATAATCATAGGACAGATCGGTGACATAAAGTTTCCCACCTGCTAAAACATAATTTCGAAGATTGGTGACCTTAGTACTTGTATCCGTGTCGAGTTCATCCCCAAGATCAAATTCATCACAGTTGATAAAAATAATATCATGTTGAGCAAGTTTGGTAGTATCTAACATAACATC
The DNA here is from genome assembly GCA_016183235.1 of Deltaproteobacteria bacterium. Classification (NCBI taxonomy): domain Bacteria; kingdom Pseudomonadati; phylum Myxococcota; class Myxococcia; species Deltaproteobacteria bacterium. The sequence goes on along the minus strand of JACPFA010000003.1, from coordinate 91,377 downwards.
AGCCCAATTTTCGTAGTCGGAGTCATCTAAACTACTGTCACCATCATAGAGAGTGAAGGTTTCGGTCCCTAGTTCAAGTCGCCCCGCACTCGTAACAGTACCGAATCCTAGTTTGGCTAGCACGTCTTGCATGCTGTCAAAGCTTCCAGTGACCACAGCCATATTAATGCTGGTGGTAGCTACGGGTGCAGTTGTTGGAGCAGCGCCGCAACTGATCGTGGTTGAACCACTAAAACTACCCTTTAAATATTTCACCGTGGTTGAACCTGTGCCAGAGCATGTCAAAGTAGCTTGCCCCGCAGCATTGGTACACTCACTATCACTGGCTGTTTCCGTAGGGTCATCGCAGGTTTCGCCCTCAGAATCGGTTAAAGAATTTCGAATAATTTGAACCTCAGCCGCTGAAATACTCGAACTAGCCGGGATCCATACGGTCGCTCCAGAAACCGGGTCAACCCCGTTGGGGGCAGTAAGGGTTAGGGTGATTTGGCCAGGGGTACCACCGGCATCTGTACCCGAACCACAGCCCAAGTGACCTATGGCTAAAGTTAATAATAAAAGGATGGGAAAAAGGAAAAGCCGCTGAAACATAAAGCCCCCTTCTTGGGTTTAAAGGTGTAAGCCCCCACACATTGCTGTATTTATCTACAAGACCCAAGCAAAAGTCAAAAGGTTAAATATTTTGCCACTGGCTTTAGCCGGTGACAAAATATTTAATCCCGGACTCGATCCGGGATCCATCTGCCTTTCATTCTAAGTCACCATTTTATACCCTATTTTAAATAACCACACACAAATTGCAAAAGTGGCGATGGTCAAAAAAACCAGAATTCCAAGGGATAAGCTCAAGGCAACGGCGCTGGTCCCCAAAATGCTATAACGCAAACTATCCACCAGATAAAAAATAGGATTAATCAAACTCACCTTGTGCCAAAACGGGGGCAGCATTTGGATAGAATAAAAAACCCCACCCAAATAAACCAGGGGGGTGATGAGAAAGTTGGTAAACATGGCAATACTGTCCCAGCCCTCCGCTTGCAGGGCAGAAATAATGCCTAAGTTAGAAAAAATGATAGAGGAAAGGGTCAACACCAATAAAGTGAGCGGCCAATCGTGGACTTTTAAGTGCACCGAAAAAATTCCTACCAATAAAGTGATGAGCCCAATCACCAAACCCCGTAAAATGCCGCCAATGGCTAGCGAGAGCGCCATTTGAAAATAGGTGACCGGGGCAATCAGCGTGTTTTCGATGCTGCGGTCCATGCGGGCCATGAAGAGACTGGTGGAGGTGTTGGCATAGGCATTGGTGATCACCGACATAGAGGCCAAGCCTGGCAAGATAAACATAATGTAACTAAAACCTTCGATTTGTCGAATCGAAGCGCCCAATGAAAATCCAAAAATAAAAATGAACAACAAGGTCGTGATGATGGGCGGAAAAATGGTTTGCCGGGAAAGTCTGGAAAACCGGTAAACTTCGCGCTCAATGAGTGTAAAAAATCCTTGGTACATCATTTATATCGCGGGCCCGGTCCCGGGCCTTCCCCCAGCAGTGCTCGTCTGCAAGGCAGACTCCGCGCTGGTGGGGGGCCCCCTGCCCGGGTCACCCGCTATACCTGCAATTGTCTTCACAAATACTTCTTCCAAGTCGCCCTTTTGAATATTGATATCCAAAACCTTGCGAGAAGATTTTTGCAAAATGCGTTGTAAAATTCGCTCGGTTAAGGGGCCCAATTGTTGCCCTTTAGCTTGTAATAAAGATCCATTAACATTCACATCGGATATGTCGTGAAATTCTTGGGCGTCAATAGGTTCGTTGAGTAAAATCTCCACGCGATGTTCGCAGTATTTATCAACCAAGGCCTGCGGCGATCCCATTTCAACGATTTGCCCGTGATTAATAATTCCCACCCGCTCACAAAGATATTCGGCCTCATCAATATAATGCGTGGTTAAGAGAATCGTGGTGCCGCTTACATGCAGGTCTTTTAAAAATTGCCAAAGCTCGTGGCGTTGCTCCACATCAATGCCCGCCGTCGGCTCGTCTAAAATAAGAATCTTAGGTTTGTTCATTAAGGCGCGAGCAATGAGTAAGCGTTTTTGCATGCCGCCCGATAATTTGTAAAATTGTTCTTTGGCTTTGGCGGCAAGATCAAACTGTTCCAGCAACTCCTGTGCCCTCAGCTTAGATTCTTTGCGCGAGAGGCCAAAAAAACCCCCTTGAAATTGCAAGGTGCGTTCAAGATTAAAAAAGCGATCTACATTCGTGTCTTGAGGAGAAAAACCAATTTGAGCCTTGGTGTAGGTATAATCTTGCAAGGTAGATTTGCCAAACACCAACACCTGCCCTAGGGTTGGCCGGCAAAGCCCCACCAAACAATGAATCAGTGTGGATTTGCCAGCACCATTAGGCCCTAACAAACCAAAAAATTCTCCTTCTGAAATTTCAAGATTAACGTCGCGGAGTGCCTCTACCTTTGGGTATTTTTTGGTTAAGCCTTGAATAGCGATGGCAGGAAGGGGCGATTTCATCAATGCAAGCCCACTTTGACAAATGCGCTACCATTCCATTGGTAAACATGGGTGTTAAATTTTTCAAAGTTCCCGGTTTTAACCCTCAATAGGGGAATCCCCTTTTCCTCACCTAAGGTGACTTGGGTTGAAGTTACTGCGCTGTTGCCCTCTAAAAAAGTAGCGAGGCTTAACTCATTATCTTCTTTTAATTTCGCCCATGCGGGTTTGCCTGCCTGCAAATACATGACCGTCGCGGTTTTTAAAACATCCTCGCGCACAAAGGTTCGCACTAAGAAAAAAGGGATGCCTTGCTTATCAATAATAGGTTTTGCGCTCAATTGGGGCGGGCCTAAAGGTTCGCCTTTGAGTTGATCTTTAATAGGGGCAAAATCCAGCAATTCCTTATGCGTGCCCCCGGTGGGGTCTTTTTTTAAAACCATGATTTTAGGTTTGCCAAGGTCGGGGTTATCGAGATTTTTACCTTGGGCATAGGCAAGGATGGTGTAATCGTTGTGATGGAGCCCGGTAAAATTTTGGTCGATGGCATCGAGGGGCAATAAGGGTAATACTTTTTCAGGTGCAACGGTTTGAAACAAACTATCCGTTGAAGGGGCGGAAGCTAAGGGTGCGGTATTAACTACGGTCGCCGGGCGTTTGACTGAAGATCCATTGCTGCTCCAGTGGTCCAGTTGCTCGTAAAGCAACACCGCCCCGCAAGCGATGAGAATAAACACCAAAGCGCGAGTGTAATAATCCCTTTTTTTACGTCGTTTTCCCATAAAATTAAGCAATCTATAACTCAAAAAGGAGGGCGTATGAAGGGCTTTTTCGTAATGCCTCAGTTTTAGGGGTTTAGCTTTCCGAAACCCTTTGTGCGAGAGCGACGAGTCATGAGCACTTTAAAAACATATGGTTTGTAGAAGTTAGGGTATGACCAGAGGGAATACCCTAACTTCTAAACAAACCAATGTTTTTTAAGTGCGAATACGAGGAGCGGAGCACGGGTTGAGGAAAGCTAAACCCCTAAAACTGAGGCATTACGCTTTTTCAGCTCTGGCTTAAAGATTTGATACCTAATAGATTACACAAAACTTTGCTGCTGACTTCTGCCATGGCTTGATAGCCTTCTGAGTTAGGGTGGGCGAAGTCTTCAAAAAATTTGCGATTGGGGGTTTTGGTTTTCGGATTGAGTAAGGCCGAAAAAAAATCAATGTAAGGTAATTTTTGAGCCCGGGCTTGTTTTTTGAGCCAATTGCGAAACTTGGTTAATTCTTTTTCTCGCTTCTTGTCTAACACGGGTGGGGGCAAGCCAATAATAGGGTTGATTTTGTTTTGTTGTAATTTTTTAATTAAAGCTTCAAAATTTTCTTTCATAAACTCATAGCGGTGATTAGTAAAAATGTCGTTGGTCCCCCCCATCACAATGCAATAATTGGGCTTTAAATCAATCACATCTTCCATCACCCGACGCACGAGGTCTTTGAGAGTGCTACCGTTAGAACCATGATTTAACAAAGGAATTCCAGTTTTTTCTTCAGTGATTGCCACCCACGAAAGCGGATGACCATAAGGGAACCCATAGGTGAGGCTGTCACCATAGGCGATGATGCGAATGGATTTCTGCATGCTTTATTATGGGAATTTAAAAGGAATTTGGCAAATGTTCAAAATGATGCAGTGCGTCTAACGATGGCGTCGCTGGCTTTAAACCCGCTCAAGACCGCGCTTTCAATGGTGCTAGGTAATCCGGTGGCCGTCCAATCGCCGGCTAAATAAAGATTGGGTAAATGGGTTTGCGTGGCAGGGCGTTGGTGAGCGCAATTGATTTGGTTAGCAAAGGTAGCTTCAAATTCGCGAATCACCTGGCTGTGCAGCAATTCTTTATTTTGGCTATCCGGAAAAATTTTGTGTAATTCTTCAAGGGCTGTGTCCACTAATTCTTGGTTGGTTTTTTTGGCCAGGGGGTGACTTGCGCTAATCACAAAAGATAATGCACTTGCGGGGTCACGCAGCACCTGGGTTTTATCAAAGAGCCAATGCAAAGGGCTTTGTAATAACCCACAAAACATTTCAGGAGCCTGCCAGTCTTTGAGCCATAGGTTAATCGCAAGGATAGGCGATGGCTTTAACATTTCCCAGTTGATGCGTAAATTTTCAGGCAAGGCAATTTTTTTCAATGCCGCAGGTGGAACTGCAAACACCAAATGACGGCCACGATATTCATTGCCATTAAAATCTTTCACTAACCAATCATTGGCATGGCGTTCGGCACTTTGCATTTGACATTGCGTATGAACCTCAGCTGCGTATTGATTTAAAAATTTTAAAGCAGGTTCAACGTAAAGCTCACTCAATCCCACTTGAGATATAACGAGCTGAGAATCTTTTTTACTAGCCAACAAGCCTCGGCGTAGCACCTCGACAAATAATGCACTACTGGCGATATGGATATCTTCATTGATCGTTGCTAGTACCACGGGTTCCCAAAATTCTTGGATGGCATGTTGGGATTGACCTTGCTGATTTAAAAAATCGATGACAGTCATTGAATCAAGTTCTGGGGGTAAACGATTCAATTTAACCCGCAGCATCATTTTAACGGCGCGCCATTTTTCTTGCGCCGAAAAATTTTTGAATTTAAGTAGCCCCATTAATAAATGAAAAGGTGCAGGTAAATTAGGGCAGCTTAATTTTGCCAAGCGATGCGTGTTACGAAAAGTTACCTCAAGTCGATTCATAAATTTTAATTTGGGTAAGGCACCGATGATTCGCAAAAATTCCAGAGTGTTATGATAACAACCCATCATGAGGTGTTGGCCATTATCAACCGTTGATTGGGTTTTGGGTTCGCGAAACGAATAAGCTCGCCCCCCTAAAAAGGGCCGCTTCTCTAATAAAGCAATCTTATGGCCAGCCAGGGCAAGCTTCACGCTTGCGGCAAGGCCTGCAAACCCACCACCGATAATGATTGTATCGTAAGTCATAAGTTATAGAGAAAGGGAATGGATTCCGGCTCAGGGGGCCGGAATGACGGCTGCACGTCATCCCGGGCTAAGACCCGGGATCCAGGATTCCTTTAAGCAAAATAAAAAATTTCCTAAATTTAGATAACGTGATCTTTCCCTGGTAAACATCATAATTCTTCCGGCGTATTTTATTTAAAATTTGATGATAAATCTTTCCCATCACCCATGCCGCTTGTAAGGGTTTTTTAGGCAAATTTTGCATAAGTGAAAAGGCCTCTGTATAGTGCTGTTCCGCAAGGTTAGCAAAATGGGTTAAACACAAAACAACCTTTTCTCGAGGTACACCCGTTTGAATGGCATCAGGGCTTAAATCAAATTGTTGCAAAAGTTCTAGCGGTAAATACAAACGCCCTTTTTTAGCATCCACTGCAATATCCCTTAAAATATTGGTGAATTGTAAAGCCAAGCCCAATTCGGTGGCGGCTGTTTCAGCCGCCGGGCCGTTGACTCCAAAAATTTTCATACAAACCAAGCCAACTAGGCTAGCCACATGGTAGCAGTAATTTTCTAAGCTTGAGATATCAGAATAATTTTGCGGGTGAATATCCATGGCCACACCTTGCAAAATCCCATCAAAATATTTTTTAGGGATTTCATATTCACGAATTATTTTTTGCAATTCACTCGCTAAGGGTTGAGTGGGCCAACCATGATAACAAAGGTTGATTTGTTGTTGCCACTGGGCAATAAGTTTTGTGGCTATTTCGCTTGAGTGTTCATCGACCGCATCATCCACCACGCGGCTAAAGGCGTAAAATGTGGTTAAGGCCTGGCGACGTTTTTTAGATAAAATCCAAAACGAACTTATAAAATTAGATTGGCTTTTTGCCGCAATTTGTTCGGCAGACATCCCAAGTGCATTCATGCACTCTCCGGCTTTCTTACAGCTACTAAGGGTTTGCCAAGGGATCGTTTGAAACGAAAGCAGGCTTTCAATAAAATTTTTAATTTTTGACCCTTGGTAAGGGCCGGCCGGGTATGCAAGGTGTCATATTGTACCGCTTCAATCGCTTTTAAAATCCCCATACCTCCTAAAATGACCGCTCTTAATTCAAAACCCAAACGGCCCCCTACGAGCGAAGGCAATTCTTCGGCCTTGCGAAAGAGCCTTTTGGTGCGTTGCACTTGAAAGGCCATGAGCCGCTGAAATTGAATGTTTAACTCTCGATTCACCAACTGTTTTTCGGTGTATTGAAATTGGGCAAAATCTTCTTGCGGAATGTAAATGCGATCTTTTTCTAAATCAACACTCACATCTTGCCAAAAATTAGCCAATTGTAAGGCCGTGCAAACATAGTCTGACAATAAATAGGCGCGAGGTTCTTTGACATTGAAGAGATGTAAAATCAAACGTCCTACCGGGTTGGCTGAATGTTTACAGTAGTAGAGCAATTCTTCAAAAGTGGCATGACGTTTTTTGATGACATCCATTTTAAAGGCAGTGATGAGGTCAACAAAAAGGTGCTGAGGGATTTTAAATTGCCGCACCAATTCACCCAAGGCCAAAAAAACCGGGTGATTCACTCGGCGATGGTAGCAATGCAGCAACATGTCTTGCCAGCGATCTAATTTAGGCAGGCGATCTTTTTCTGCATAATCTTCATCGGCATAATCATCGGCCTTGCGAGCAAAGGCATAAATTGCCCATACATAGGGGCGCAATTTTTTAGGGATAAGCCACGACCCAACAGGGAAATTTTCATAGTGAGATTTTGCCACCCGCTCACAATATAAAAAAGATTCAGGGATAGACCACGTTTTTTTTTCAATCAGGGGGTTTGTCATGGGAAAACAACTCTATGTGAAATTTCACTATTTGGTCAAGGGCTTGGTGATAGAAGATCCCCAATGCCAAATACCCTTGGGCAAGCGGCGATTTAACGCAAGAGGTGATGGTGCCAATCTTTTGTCCATTTTGTTGTATCTCCCACGGCAAGCTAGGAGGTGGTTTTTGTAGTTTAACTTGTTTAAGGCTGCGATTGACGTGGCCTCGGGTGTGTACCCTGGCTACAATTTCTTGGCCCAAGTAACAGCCCTTCGTAAAACTTACCGCGGAAGTTTCCAGCCTCGCTTCTTGGATGAGCATATGATCAGTAATATCCACTCCATCCCGAGGCTCACCCGCTTCAATTCTTAAAATTTCCAGAATTTGTGGATCAACAAAATCAGCCCTTACCAGACTTTTTTTGGGAATCAACAGCTCAAATCCTGGCAGGCCGTACATATGATAACTCCATGTCATTGCGAACAATTTCATCCCTGCGGAGGCAGGGACCCATGATGGTGAAGCAATCTTCAATTTTATCTCTTTTCCACTTTTAGGCCCCAGCACAATCAAGTGCTGAAAATTTTGCAGTGCTTCAACCTTAATTTCACTTAACAGTAAAAATGTCTCTAAATGTTTGAGCAATGCCTCCACTTTAGTATTCTCAACTTTAACCAAAAATTGATGATCCTCTCGTCTTATAATCAAACTTAAAGCGACAATCGTGCCTTTACGATCCAAGAAAGCCGCTTGTGTCACTTCCCCAGGTTTTAGTTTCTTAATATCTTGAGTGGTATAATTGTGTAGAAATGTATGCACTTCTTTACCGCTAAAACACAAAAAAGTTTGCTCAGTGATAAGAAAAAAGCCAGCGGCATTTTTTGTAAGTTGGTATTGTTTCATAAAACTTTTCGGTAGCGTGGTCCATGTAACACCATTATGCTTCCTCCATGCAATTAAAACATCGTGCCATCTACCTTTGTCTAGCAGCCTTTTACTTTTTTAAGATGGGAATCTTAGGGACTCTGCTGCCTTTTTTCCAACTTTATCTTGATCATTTAAAATTTTCAAAATTTCAAACCGGCATCATTTTATCTTTGTTAGCCGTTACCCGCATTGGGGTTCCCTTGCTATGGGGGCGGCTAGCCGATCGTACAGGCAAGGCGCCACTACTTGCCAGTATTCTCATGTTTATTTCGACAGTTCTATTTGCAGGGCTTTTCTGGGCGCAAAGTTTTTGGGGAGTTTTTATAGTCACCTTACTTGCCATGTTGTTTCGCACCGGGGTCTTACCTTTGGTCGAGGCCATCAGCCAACGCTTTTGCCAAAAACACGATTATATTTATGGCCGCATTCGAGTGTGGGGCACCTTGGGTTTTTTTGCAGCGGTTTTTTTGGGCGGGTATTTGATAAAATTTTATCCCTTAAGCATCATTCTTTGGGTCATCCTTTTTTTAGGTGGCCTAGCGGGGCTTAGTGTCTTGTGCCTGCATTTTGCCCATAGCACTTCGTTTGTAGAACCAACTCTTGATTTACACCGGCCTTGGTTCAAACTCATGGTTGGCGTGTTGGTGGTTTGTTTTTTGATGCAATTGAGTCATGGGGCTTATTACGGATATTTTTCCCTCTATTTAAAAGGGCTTGGCTATGAAGGCCCTTATATTGCTTATCTGTGGGCGCCTTGCTTATTGGCGGAATTGTTGATCATGGTGGTGTGGGCACCACGACTCAAAATCGTTCATCCCATTAGCGTGTTGGGATTTTCTTTGTTCATGGCCACCTTGCGTTGGGCCTTACTTGCTTATTTCCCCAAACTCCCGCTGATTTTTTTAAGTCAAATACTCCACGCCTTTACTTATGGCACGTTTCATTTGGCGGTTATGGAATTTATTAGACGAAAGGTGCCATGTCATCTTAAGGCCACCGGCCAAACTCTTTATTCTACCGTGACTTATGGTTTAGGTAATACGGTGGGTTTTATTCTCATGGGTAAACTGGGAGACATTGCGAATTTTACGACCATGTTCGGAGTTTCAAGTGTGATTGCAGGGGTCGGGTTGATTGTAATTATAATGGTGAAGTTCAGTAGGATGAACCAGGATTAATCAGTTTTTGGGATTTTTAAAATACCCTTCGAGACCCTTGGGGGCTACACCCTTATCTGCTGAAGCGACAGGAGAACCAACTGAAAATTTATCTCCCCCAATGCTGTTAGTATTGTCTAAGGGTGGACGCTTTAAAGTGCCTAGGATGAGGGAGTCAAAACCCTCGAGTGCCTTACCAACAGCGATAGGTTGTTCTTCGAGTACCTTACCAACAGCGATAGGTTGATCAGTAATTTTTGTCATGAAAAAACCTACTCTTAAAAGACATATCGGTTATTCACACTTCACTTGTTGCTAATATTGTTCCAGGTTTTATAACCTTAGGCAAGGACTAAATTCCTAATCCAAAATAGATATAACTTATTAATATTATTTGTACTTTTAACATCTAATTGTCATTCTAAATCCAGCAGGATGAAGAATCTTCCATTTTAAAATGTTAGAATTTGCCACGCCTGCTTTAAGCTTGCGATGACGGCTTTTCTAAATAGATAAATTTTCATGTTGACAAACACAACCAAGATTTATACTTGACTTCTATAAATGAAAATGATTTTCAATTTCATTATAGAGGGCTAGCCTAAGTTCAACCTAAACCGGAGAGGGTAAATTTTATGCAAAATCCAAATATGCGTCGAACTGATTGTGCGATCACGATTTGTCCTAATGGCTGCATTTGTCTTCATTTTGGAGTAACGGCCATTCATTTGTCCTATCAAGATTTTCTCATTTTTGTGCAAAACGTAGCTCAAACGGTTCTCGATCTTGATGAACGCAAAAGACCCGCTTATTTTATGCATGAAACCAGGGTTCAACATTGAAGCAAGAGAGACGTAAGATATTTGTAGAATTTCATCACGACGATACTAACAGCTTGTCAAAGGTTAGTGGTGATTGCCAGGAGGCACGCTGCGAGTGTGGCAACTTACTGGCTCGCTTACGACCTAATGGCGTTGAGTTAAAATGCCGTCGTTGCAAGAGAACGGTGGTGTTATCTATTGAGGAGCAACAAAAGGGATAAATTGAATGGCTGGGTAATGTTTGCCCAGCATTAAAAAAAATAGCGGCCAGCGGTTTTAAATCTAGAGCCCAGTAGCAAGACAAACTTGTTGCTGGGTTTTTTTTGGCAAAATTTTGAGTGTGAACAATAAAATGAGTATAACAAAACTTAAAAAAATTTGGATGATGAGCTTAAGCCTAATATTCCTTCTTTTGCCAAGGCTGGTTATTGCTGAGACTTTGAGCAAAAATACCCATCATCAAGAATTAGGCTTTGGACAACCCGATGTAGTTATTGATGGCGTTGAATTACACACCTACGGAACATCCTTTTATGAATTAGAAGAGCCCTTAGCCCTGCGTGCCGGGATTACCTTTCTTTCCACCGGTGATGCGGCATCGGAGGATTGGCTTTTGATTCGAGGCTTGCCTAGGGATTCTTCAAGAAATGTGTTGGTTCTCCTCGACGGTATGCCGATTAACAACGCGGCCTACGAAGGTGTTGAGTTTCACGATCTTCCCACCGGTTTATTGAAACGTGCCGAAGTTTACAAACCGCCTTTGCCGGCCCGTTTTGGTGGTTATCATGCGGTGATCAATTTTGTTTTGCAAGAGCAAGCTAAAACTCACGGTGCAACGGCACAAGCGGCTATTGGATCTTTTGATACCCTACGGGGTGAATTAACCGGAACCACAGGCAAGGGGCCTTTTTGGGCAAAACTTGGGGTTGGATTTTTAAAAACAGACAACTTGACCGACGTGCGGCGCACGCCTCCGCTCAGCAATCTTCGTTACGAAGATCGTTCTTATTGGGATATTACTCCAACTTTTTTTGCGACCTATAACCCTTCACCCAATACGAGCTTGCGGCTCCTTTCATTATATTCCCGGGGCCGCAAGAAATTTTCTAATGATGAATTTCGCAACCGTTGGTTTTTGAATTCCAACTTGGCCCTCGATCATCAATTTGGAGAAAGGGCTTCTTTTCATGTGAATGCTTTTGGTGGGGTGGAATATTATTTTCTCAATCTTCAGATGCATCCTGATGTTACGCGCCAAGATCGAGCGAAGATGGGGGTACGGACCAACACCGAAGTAAAATTGACTTTCCATAATATTTTAAATGTAGGTGCCGATTTTACTCGTAACGAGCTGGATGAACCCAGTGGGTCTCACAATTTTCATACTTGGAGCGCATTTTTAGAAAATCATTTTACACCAACGAAGTGGTTTGGGCTTACCGCAGGCCTTCGTTATGATGGCAGTGACGTTGACAAACTCGAGTTTAACCCCAGCGCAGAATTGCGCATCATGCCGTGGCAGGGTGGAGTTTTGTTGGGGCGATGGAGCAGAAGCACGCGCTGGCCTTCATTGGGCGAGGCTGCTTCAGCCGGAAGTGATTTGCATGGTGAAACTTTGCAAGGTTTTACCGCAGGGGTTCAACAAAAACTTCTTCATGATCGATTAGTCTTGAAAGCAACGGGGTTTCATCTCCGTTTGACTAACGAACTTACCCCTGATGCAACCACCGGGCTCTATGGGCATAGCCAGGTAGCATCGACTTCGCGCGGTTTTGAGTTCGAAGTATCGGCAGAACCATTGCGTGGTTTGCACACCTTTGCTTCCTACACGTTTAATCAAGTTCATCAAGCGGGGGACTCCATTGCCTACGGCCCACCTCATCATATGGCAACTGGCGGGGTTTTATATTCGAAGGGTCCCTATACCGCGCGACTTTCAATGAAGTATCTTGGCAAAAAGCGCGGGATCTTTCGTCACCTGGGTCAACCCACCACAGTGAACGATGCCTTCATTGTTGATCTTTATGGGGCGCGTAATCTTGGGAAAAATTTTCGCGTTTTTGTAAATTTGGAAAATTTAGCCAACCTTCGCTACGAGACATTTCAAGGGAGACCCATGTTTCCCCTGACCATCTTGGCAGGGTTGGAGCTGCGCGTGCCTTGAGCACCTAACTCATAATATAAAGGAGACAAGTCGTATGAAACTAAAATACTTAAGTTTAGCCAGCCTGCTAGTGCTCTTGGTGAGCGCCTGCGGAGTTACGGGCGAAGAGCCATTCAACAATAACAACGCCGATACCGAAGATCATTCGGGTCACAACCCTGACTCAACGGAGAATGCTGTCTTATCAGGTGAAACGATCATTGATGCTAGCAGCACGAGCAACTGGGCCTATTGGGATTTTTCATCGGGTGCCGTTGTGACTCCCGCTGACCCCTCTACGTCACACGAGTGGGACATGGCCTTTCGCAGGGCGCAGATTGCTGCCAATTGTGGCACAACACACATGATGGCAGGGCATGAAACTCAAGGCGGGGTGATGAACATGGCAACCACCGATTGGGCAGGAACTACCGAATGTCCGGCTGAAGGTTATGAGGTTGATGAAATGATGCCCATTCCTGGCCCTCCTGGATCGGGTGAATACTCAGGTAATCCGGCATTAGCTGATTGGTTTGATTATGATCCGGCCACTCACGCGGTTTCATCCAAGAGCCTTGTTTATTGCATCCGCACGGCCGATGGAAAATATGCAAAATTCACGATTATCAATTATGCCGGTGGGCAAATGACCATTCGTTGGGAATACCAACCCGATGGTAGCCGATCATTGCCATAAAGAGTATGATTTAGGGTCTATTGATAATTCAGAAAAATCGTGCCCTCGGAGGCTGTACCAGTTCCGCCAGGATTAAAATCTGATGTTTCACAAGCTAAATCTTCGGTTGTGAATGGGGTTATGGCATCCACATCGCTTTGATAGGGGGCGCAGTTGGCATCGACGGTATCTGAGCCTTCTGCGCTCATGGCTCGCAACTCGGTTTCGCCATCTTCGGCCCCGATGCAATAATACTTTCCGGTTAGATCGTTGTTGGTGATTTTTACCAGAAAGTAGTTCCCTGTACCTTGGGAATAACCTTTGCCTATGATAGAGATATAAGCCGAATCAGCCACTTTATTTCCTTTGATGGATCGGAAGGTGAATAAATGAGTGGAGGTATTGCCATTGATGTCGTTTCGGTAACAATAATCATTAGCCCCATCGTAATCGACCCATAGTGCAATGTCGACCGAGAGGTCATCCGTTAGGGTATCTAAGATTGCTTGCAAAGTGCCATATTCATTGTGATTGCTGTCAACCCATACAAATCCAAACACCCCGTATTTGATAGCGGCTGTTGTATCGTTGCGAGATGCGGATGTAATTTCAACAATATTGCCATTGGCATCGAGTTCTTTCAACGCACCTCCAAAGTCATAGCCTCCATCGGTGTCTTCATTATAGGCACAATTATAGGTGGTGGCAGTATTTTCAAAATTGAAAGGAGGAGTGATGGTCTGTTCGGTGATGGCCTGGCAATTGCTTTTGGCGTTAGTAAAAAAATTTTTTGCCTCCCACATACTCTTGTAGAGGTTGGAAGTGTCGATAACTCCGTTATCCGTATCCGGATTAAAGGTTCTTAAGATATAAAACAATTCATAGAGTGGATTGCCGGTTTCCCAGGTGGTTGTGACAGTTGCCATGGTGAGAGGATTTAACGAAGAGTTACTGACAGGGGTAAAAGAGGGTGCCACTAATTGAACAGCATCATAGAAAGGGGTGTTGCTTGAACTCTGATCATTGGAGTTCGTACTAGAGCCACAGCCCATGAGCACAAGGGCACATAACCCAAGGCATTTCCAAAAAAAATTCTTAAAAGTAAACATAAGCCCCCCTTTTGATTGCACCCTATAAAGCTATTTTAAGGAAGAATGACTATCAATTACAACCTGATTCAAATCAGGCTGTTTAGGAGGTGTTGATGAATACCGCCAAAACCACCATTACTCATGATCAGCAATATGTCCCCTGCTTTGGCATGATCTTTGATGTAAGAAACGATGGTGTCAATACCTGAAAGATGTTGGGCCTTGAGGTGTTCAGATTGTTGATTGATTTGAGCAACGACCTCATCCACATTCAAAACTTTTCCATCTTTTACTTTTTCGGGCATGAATACGTCGTGAATAAGCACAGCATCAGCTTCTAAGAAGGCAGCTGGATAATCTTTTTGAAACACATCGCGCTTACTCGAATTACTACGTGGTTCAAACACGGCCCAAATTTTTCGATTAGGAAAGCGGGCTCGAATTGACGCAATGGTTTCGCGCACGGCGGTGGGGTGGTGGGCAAAGTCATCGATGATGGTAATGCCATGGGGCTCACCAATAATTTCTTGGCGACGTTTAATGCCTTTGAAAGTTCGAAATGCGTCGGCAATAGTTTTTAGATCAATCCCGATCTGATGGGCAATGAGCGCAACTCCCACGGCATTGCTGACATTGTGAGTGCCAAACATGGGCAAGAGAAACTCAACTCCATTCAGATGGAAACACATACCGTCTGGCGTGGCTTGGATTTTTTCTGGATAAAAAACGATGTCATTGTAATCCACGTCATCCCGGGCTTGCCCCGGGATCCATGATGGCGAAGCAATCTTTCTTGTTGAGTAACAAACTGTTTTTTTAAAGTTTACTTTCTCCAAAACTTCTCCCACCGCTGGAAAATCTAAATTAGCCACTAAACTTCCCATGCCAGAAATTATCTCAAGCAACTGAACAAACGAACTCTTTAAATGTTCCAAATCACGGTAAATATCGGCGTGATCAAATTCAATGCTGGTGAGCAACACGTGCGTGGGGTTGTAATGTAAAAATTTGGGGCCCTTATCAAAAAAGGCGGTGTCATATTCATCGCCTTCAATCACAAAATACTTTCCGGTATCCAATTTAAAATTGTCTTTAAAATTGAGCGGGATACCACCCACAAAAAAACTAGGGTTTAACCCAGCATATTCTAACACCCAGGCGAGCAGACTTGTGCTGGTGGTCTTGCCATGTGTACCAGCCACCACTAGGCAAATTTTATCTTGCAAAAAAAAGTCGTGTAAACAAGCCGCCATCGATAAATAAGGAATGCCTTGCTGTAAAACGGCCTCGGCCTCCACATGATTTTTAGAAATCGCATTGCCAATGATCACTAAATCAGGGCGTGGATTTAAGTTAGTTGCTTGATAAGGTGTTTTAATTTCAATCCCTAGTTCACTCAGCTTGGTGCTCATAGGCGGGTAGGCATTTTGGTCACTACCTTTAACGACGTGCCCTTGAGTCTTCAACATGCCAGCCAGAGAAGCCATGCCGGTGCCACAAATACCCATAAGATAAATATTTTTATTGGGATTAATCATATGACCAAAATGTCATCTGTGGATCCCCCGATCAAGTCGGGGGATGACATGTCAAAATAATTCCTCGCAGATGAGATTGTGAATTTTAATGCGGAATTGATTGAACACCGTTTTATCGTAGCGCTTAGGATAAGTGCGATTGGTGAGCAAGACGATCGATTTTTGATCTTCGAGATCAAGCCAAAACGAGCAACCCGTAAAGGCCAGATGCCCTATAGAATTTTTAGAAAAGTATTTCCCCGCTAACGAAGCAGCGTTGGGTCGGTCAAACCCTAAGAAATAAGGTTGAGCTTGGGGTACAAAAATTTCAAAAGTGGATTTTTTTAACCAACTAGAATTTCCCAAGTGGGCTTTGAGCATTTCTTGCACCCATTGACCAACCGCCCGCAAAGTCGCAAATAATCCAGCATGGCCAGCCACTCCCCTCATAAAATAAGTATTCTCATCATGCACTTCTCCTTGAATGGTTCGATTGCGCCAAGTGCAAAACTCAGTGGGTACAAAGCTCGAGGTGTCATTGCGATCCACAGGTATCATTTTGGCCCCCGAGGGTGCATCTATTAAAGGCAAATAAAACATATCTTTAATATTAAGTGGCCCCGCAACTTTTTCTTGAAAAAGCACGTCTAATTTTTTTTCATAAATCTTTTCTAAAATGAATCCCAACAAGATAAAATTCAGATCGCTGTAGACATGGCTGCCTTGTTTAGCACGGTCTAAGCCCTTTTCTTGAATTTCGTTTAAGATTAAGTTTTCTAAAGTGAGTTTACCTTTTTTAAGTCGATGCGTTTGTTGATAAAGCGGCAGCCAATCTCGTAACCCCGAAGTATGGTTGAGTAATTGGGTGATGCTGTAATTGTGAGCTGGGGTCAAGGTAGGAAAAAAGTTTCGAGCGGGTTGATTTAAATCAAGCCGGCCTTCTTGGGAGGCAAGCATAAATAAACAGGTGGTCGCGATGGCCTTGGTAAGCGAAGCAATGTCGAAATAGGAACTTGCGGTGACGCTTAAGCTATTTGTTTCGTAGGTGAAATGGCCATAATATTTTTCTACCAACGCTTCTTGCCCCTTTCCCACTAACAAAGCGGCGCCGGGAAAAAGTTTTTCCTTACTTCCGGCTAAGCAAGCAGCATCAATGGCTTCAAGGCTCATGATTCTAAGGCTCCTTCTAAAAAAGTCAGTGCAGGTTTAGTGGCATTTAAACGAATGTTGACGCCAAACGGAATCGTAAGCGAATCGGTCACATGGCCCGAGGGAAAATTAAACACAATAGGGATAGGGAGATCTTCTACCCATTCTTTCAGTAGGTCGGCCACGTAGTTCAAATCATGGTGGGTATCTTTCAGTGGGCCAAATACAATTCCTCGCAATTCATTAAACAGCCCCGCTTGGCGTAGTTGCAACAACATTCGGTCTATAGAATAGGGTTTTTCTCCCACATCTTCTAGATATAAAATCTTGTTTTGGGTGTTTATTTGATAAGGTGTCCCCAAGGTGCAGGTGATCAACGAAAGACATCCGCCCACCAAAACCCCTTCTGCCACGCCAGGATGAATAGTGATGAGTTCAGGAGGGCTGAGTTCCCCCAACGGTTTTACAGAGGTCAGGGCTTGCACGAGAGATTCAAGGCCGCGGGGGCGAAGGTTGTCAAAGTCTTTGGCTAAGCAAGGGCCCTGAAAAGTAACCCAACCCAACATTTGCCCAAAATAATTTAAGATCGAGGTAAAATCGGAATAGCCCAATAAAACCTTGGGGGAAAATTGAGCTTGAGCGGCATCGAGTTTGTTTAAAATTCTTCCTGCCCCATAGCCACCCCGGGCCGTGAGAATGGCTTTAATCGAAGGGTCGGCTAAATAACCAATCAATTCTTGACTGCGCCGTTCATCGGTGCCGGCCAAGTAACGGCGGGTAGAAAAAATATCTTCTTGAAAGACCACCTTAAATCCAAGCGTCTTTAATTTCTCCACCCCTCGCAAAAAGGGCTCTTTTTCAAAAGAACTGGAGGGTGCCGCAATGGCTAAAGTATCACCGGGTTTTAACACCTTGGGTTTGATGGGTTTTTTCATGACGCGTTATGCCTTGAAATGACGCTATGAGGCTGTTCAAATTACATTGACTGTGATACAATAAATCTGTCTTGAGGTGTACATAAAAATAATTTTACAGGAGGCCTATTGGAATTAACGCCCGACCTGTTAAAAACCCTCTACCGCTACCTGGTGACCACGCGCACCCTGGAAAACCGCGTTGCAACCATTTGTCAAAGCCAAAATGCTAACGATCCCTTAATTGTTGGAAAGGGTTATCTCTCCGCGGGCCAAGAGGCCATCAGTGTTGGGGCAGCTCATGCGTTACGGCAAGGTGATTGGCTGGCGGTTGGGCATCGTGACATGGGCGCTCATTTGGTGCGCGGCATTACTCCCCAAGAAATCTTTGCACAGTATTTTTGTCGTGCTACTTCGCTGACCCAAGGCCGAGATGAAAATATTCATTTTGGTTGTACCGATAAAAAGATTTTAGGATTTATCAGTCACATGGGGGCATCTGCTTGTGTGGCCAATGGTTTGGCGGCTGCTATGAAATACCGCGGTGATCCCAATTTTGTTTTAACGACTTTCGGAGATGGTGCCAGCTCTCAAGGTATTGTGCATGAGAGTTTAAATTACGCTGCCGTGTTTAAACTGCCGGTGGTTTTTATAATAAATAATAATGGTTATGCGATTTCAACCCCCGTGCAAGAGCAGTTTGCGGTCAAGAATCTAGCCGATCGCGCCGCAGGGTATGGCATCTCCGGGATACTAGTAGACGGGAATGATGTCGTGGCCGTTTATCAAAATGCTCTTAAAGCCCGTGACCATGTGCTGGCAGGGAAAGGCCCCGTTTTAATGGAATGCAAAACCATGCGCATGTGTGGCCATGGTACTCACGATAGCGCGGGTTATGTGCCGCGTGACGAAATAGAAGCCTGGGAAAAACGCGACCCGCTTTTATTAATGAAAGAGCAGCTGGTGAAAGAAATTGATTTTACCGAAGAGGCCGACAAAAAACTCAGCCTCGAAGTTAACGAGCTTATTGAAGCCGCTTGGCAGGCAGCGGCCAAAGCTTCGGGACCTAGGGCAGAAGATTTATTAACCGGCGTTTATACGGAAGGAAATTTGAGTGATGTAAATTTTAGGGGACGTTCCAGAATGCTTTAGATGCAAGGCAGCCCGAGGAGGCCGACTGAGGCGTACTAGCGAGTACGCCGCAGGGAGAGCCGACGAGGGCAACGCAGCAGATGAACATTCTGGGACGTCACCGCGGAGGAAAATAATGGTCGAAATGACCTACGGCGGGGCAATACGCCAAGCCCTCTTTACCGCCATGGCCGCTGACGACGATGTTTACGTCTTTGGCGAGGATGTGGCAAAATTTGGCGGTGTGTTTGGGATCACCAAGGGCCTTTACGAAAAGTTTGGGCCCAAACGGGTGAAGAATACACCCCTATCCGAGGGGGCGATTATCGGTGAGGCCATTGGGGCGGCCCTTTATGGTTTAAAACCGGTCGCTGAAATTCAATTTTCTGATTTCATCACCACGGCCATGAGCCCTTTGATTGATGTGGCCGCCAATTATCATTATCGCAACAACGCTTCCTTGCCGCTGGTCATTCGAATGCCTTCAGGTGGGGGCATGCGCATCGGGAATTTTCATTCTAAATGTTTAGAAGCCTGGTTTTATCATGTGCCAGGTTTAAAAATTGTCGTTCCCTCCACTCCGCGCGATGCCAAGGGCATGCTGCTAGCCGCGATTAAAGACCCTGACCCCGTATTATTTTTGGAACAAAAAAAACTCTACTACACCGTGAAAGAAGAAGTGGAAGAAGAATATTTCGAAATTCCTTTAGGATTTGCAAGGACCGTTCGTGCAGGTAGTGACCTTACCCTGGTCACTTATGGTGCTATGGTGGGCCTAGGCCTAGAAGCAAGTCAAGAGGCAAGCAAACAGGGCATATCTGTCGAAGTGATCGACCTACGCACTTTGACGCCCCTCGATGAGGCAACCCTCAAGACCTCGCTGGCCAAGACCCACCGCGCCATTTTGTTGCACGAAGCGGTCAAGCGGGGAGGGGTGGGCGGTGATATTGCGAGCCTCCTCATGGAAAATTGTTTTGAAGATTTAGCCGCGCCCCTTTTAAGAGTAGGCGCGGAGTTCTGCCCAGTCCCGGCTGCACCTGCCCTAGAAGACGCCTATCTACCCAGCGTAGAAAAAGTTTTAGCAGCGATTGATCGGGTGATGAAGTATTGAACTAAGCTAAACTATACCAAGAACCTTTGCCTTTGCCGTGTTGAATTAAAATTCCATCGGAAACTAATTTTTGTAAATGGACCTTAATGGTGTTTCGATTTGCATTAGTAAAATTTTGAATTGCTGCATTCGTTATTCGACCATGTTCTTTCACTAGGGTAAGAATTTGTTGAGAGAGCAAAGGGGTTTTTAAGAAGATTTTTTCTTGTTCAATTTTTTTGAGTAAAACATCTTTCTGTGCCTTCAAAGAATTAATAAAAAATAATAGCCAACTTTCTAAATTTTCGTTTTCATTGCCTAATTCTTTTTGAGAGTTGTGTAAGGCTAAGTAGTAATTTTCTTTATTTTCTTCAATGATATGTTCCAAAGAACTAAAAGGGACATAGTGATAGCCATGTTTAAGCAATAGCAAACTCGTAAGAATTCTTGAGATGCGGCCATTTCCATCTTGAAAAGGGTGAATCGCTAAAAAATTAACGATAAAAACCGCGATAACTAAAAGTGGATGCAATAATTTTTCTTCAAAACTTCTATTAATCCATTCGAACAATTCTTGCATCCGTTGAGGGGTCTCAAAAGGAGAAACAGTTTTAAAAATAACTCCTATACTTTTTCCATTTTGATCAAAAGCTTCTACATGGTTAGGAAATTTTTTATATTCTCCTCGATGACGAACATCCTTGGAGCTAAATTTAAGTAAAATACCATGCAGTTGTTTGAGATAACTTTCGGTTAATGGAATATGTTCATAAGATTCAATAATGGTATGAATAACTTCGGCATAACCCCTCACTTCTTCTTCATCTCTTGTTCGAAAACTTTTTATTTCCAAACCTTTTAAAAGTTTTTCAATTTCTTGATCAGTTAATTTTGCACCCTCAATGCGAGTTGAAGAACCAATAGATTCAATCGTGGCAACAGTCTTCAAGCTTTGAAGTTGAGTAGGGGAAAGTTGCTTTAAGGTAGTCCATTGACCCTTAAATTCATCAATTTCAGTAATGAGTTTTAAGATTTGAGGAGTAATCGAAATCTTAGGTTGAAATTTTTTAATACCCATAAATGCACCCATATATAACCATATATTCAAACAAAGTCAATATTTATGGATATATATGGGTATGTTTATGGGTAAAAAATAAATAGTAATATCTTAATAAGGATTGCACAATCTTGCACGATCAATCCCGTCAATTTAGCGGGTTGGGAGATGGGGCTTCAATTGAACTAGCCGTCAAAAAAAAACTGTGCTTAGACTATGAACTATGGATCTACTACTTGTCATGCCCAAACCGGGCGAAACGATTACGGAAGCGTTGATTGTCAATTGGCTTAAAAGCGAAGGCAATTCGGTTGAAGAAAAAGAACCTATCTTTGAAATGGAAACCGAAAAGGCCGTCTTTGAATACGAATCACCCCTTAAAGGGACATTACAAAAAATTTTAGTGAAGGGTGGGCAAAAAGTTGCTGTTGGTACACCGATTGCGGCCTTTTCGGTCGAAGAAGCTGAAGGTAAGCGTTATGTAACAATGGGCGTGGCTATTGCAGCAAGCGGTGAAACTGCCCAATCAACTCCTTCAGCCCCAAGCTCGGATGTTCCTGCTGATACTTTTGTCTTTGCCACCCCGCCGCCACGTAAATCGGCACCTGTGAGCCCTAATTTATCAAACGTTACTCCGCTTCGCAGTGAGCCATCTACTAGCCGACCTAAGATTTTCTTGAGCCCCTATTTAAAAAAAGTGGCTCGTGAGCTCAATATTACCGATAAAGATTTAGCCAAAATCAAAGGCCACGGGCCCGAAGGTAGGATTACAGAGCAAGATTTAAAAAACTTTCGTTCCACTTCAGCAACCCCTGGGGTGTTAGATCCAAAAATGGAGGCCATCCGAGCGCGGATTGCCGAGAATCTTACTAAATCCAAACGCGATATTCCTCATGCGGGTGCAGGCGTTGAAATAGACTTGACCCCTTTGTATGAAGAGTATCAAAAGTTAAAGGTGCAAGCCTCACAGAAACATGGGGTTAAGTTAACCTTGTTTGTTCCATTTTCTTATGCAGCCGTGCAAATTTTAAAAACAGATCCCTATTTAAATAGCGTTTATGCAGGGGAAGGAAAGGTGCAAATTTTAACCGAAGTTAATTTGGGGATCAGTGTGGCCGGCGATCAAGGTTTGCTGGTGCCGGTTTTAAAATCAGCTCAAGGGTATGCTTTCGTTGATTTTTGGAAAAAGTTTCAAGATCTCATTGAACGCACTCGCACCCGTAAAATAAAACCTGACGAAATGATTGGGGGTACTTTTACGGTGAATAACCCTGGTGCCCTGGGTAGTGATAAGATTTTGCAAATTATTCCGCCCGGCCAAGTGGCCATTTTGGGTTTTAATCGTGTGGTGCAAAAGCCGGCTGTAGTTGAAGGTAAGGTCGTCCCACGTTATATGATGAATGCCGATTTACAATTTGATCATCGTGTGGCCGATGGGCGTGAGGCCTTGCGGTTTTTAACCGCGCTGAAAAAACAAATTGAAGTTATGTCATTGCCCGACTTGATCGGGCAATCCATTAATGGATCATGAAACCCACTTGGCTCAAAGCAAAAATTCCCTCAGGGGCTAATTACCATGGCCTCAAAAAATTATTCCGCGATTTAAATTTACACACCGTATGCGAGGAAGCTCAGTGCCCAAATATTGGGGATTGTTGGGATCGCAAAACCGCAACCGTAATGATTATGGGCGACACCTGCACGCGCGCTTGTGGATTTTGTGCGGTGAACACCGGCAGGCCCAAACCCCTTGATATTTGTGAACCGCAAAATGTTGCGCAAGCCTTGGCCCAATTAAATTTACAACATGTGGTGATTACCTCCGTCGATCGTGACGACCTTCCTGATGGTGGTTCGCATCACTTTGCTCAAACCATCCAAGAAGTTAAAAAGGTCTGCCCTAACATGACGCTTGAGGTGCTGATCCCTGATTTTAGAGGGCAGCGAGAAGATTTAAATCGCGTGTTTGCGGCCAGCCCAGATATTTTAAATCACAACCTTGAAACTATCGCACGGTTGCAAAAACACGTTCGCCCGCAGGCCCATTATGAACGTTCGTTAAAAGTACTGAGCTTGGCAGCAGAAGCAGGATTGGTCGCTAAGAGTGGCATTATGGTAGGATTAGGCGAAACTTTTGATGAGATCGAGCAAACCTTATGTGATTTATATCAAAAAGGGAAAATTTCTATTTTAACAGTGGGCCAATACTTGCAACCCGGCCCTCAAAATTTAAAGGTCGAACGTTTTTATTCCCCCCAAGAATTTGCAAAAATTCGTCAAATGGCTTTAGACATAGGCATCCCCGAAGTAGCAAGCTCTACCTTCGTGCGCAGTTCCTACCACGCCGACGTATCTGCGAGTAAATTATCGATGTCATTGCGAGCTGCTCCTGTCATCCCCCGGCTTGATCCCCCGATCAAGTCGGAGGACGGGACCCATGATGCCGAGTGTGGCAATCTTCATCATCTCTCATCATCCCGGGCTTGACCCGGGATCCAGATTTGCGTTAGTTTCCTGCCATGGTCCTGCTTAATTCAAAAAACATTTCCCTAGGTAGCCCAGCCCCTGAATTTAATTTGCCCAACGTTCTAGATGGCAAAACTTATAATCTTTTAAGTTTTGATGATAAGAAAATTTTAGTGGTTATGTTTATTTGTGTGCATTGCCCCTATGTGCAAGCCGTCGAAGATCGCATCATTCAATTGCGTAAAGACTACGAAGACAAATCGGTTCAACTGGTGGGTATTTGTGCCAATGACCCCACCGATTACCCCGATGACAAACCCACCAACTTAAAAAAACGGGCCCTCGATAAAAATTATGGGTTTCCTTATTTGGTCGATGCAACGCAAGCGGTTGCCCGTAGCTATGGGGCGGTTTGTACCCCTGGCCGTATTGATAACAATTGGAAAGAACCTGCCAAAGTAACCCGTCAAGAACTACGCGAGGCCCTCGATGCCATGTTGTTAGGCAAAAAACCTTCCCCCGAACAATTCCCTACTATGGGTTGTTCTATTAAATGGAAGAAAACCTAATTATACTAAAAAATACCTTTATTTCATCTTAATTTATGCTAAAATCAGGGTATATTTTAGCATATGATTGCAAGAACCTTAGAAAATTCCCTTACTGAATGGTTTCGAAAAAAGCCCAGAAAGCCGCTTGTTTTACGAGGGGCCAGGCAAGTGGGGAAGTCTACCCTCGTTCGTAACTGGGCCCGTCAACAGAATTTAAAATTAGCTGAGATTAATCTCGAACGTCATCCACGGTTAGATCTTATCTTTCAAAGCAATGATATTCCCAGAATCTTGCGAGAACTCGAGGTGCTTGCCAATCTCTCGCTTGCTTTGCCCAATGTGGTTTTATTTTTAGATGAAATTCAGGCCACTCCCCATGCCTTGCCTGCCTTGCGCTATTTTTATGAAGAAAAACCGGATTTGCCTGTTGTGGCCGCAGGGTCTTTGCTGGAATTTATTTTGGAAAAACACAGTTTTTCAATGCCAGTGGGAAGGATTGATTATTTACATGTAGGGCCTTTAACTTTCAGTGAATTTTTATCGGCTTTAGGTGAAGATCAGCTTGTCAAAATCCTGCAAGGGTTTCAACTTGGTGAGAAAATACCTGAAATGGCCCATGCGCGGTTGCTTGAGAGGCAACGGGAATTTTTATTTGTGGGGGGCATGCCTGAGAGCGTGGCTGTTTATCAAAACACTTTGAGTCCCCTTGAAGCGCGGGCGGTACACCGGTCTATCCTTCAAACTTATCAAGATGATTTTTCGAAATATAATACTTCTCAAAAATTTCATCTACTTCTTCAAAAGATTCTTGATATTTTCCCAAAGATTGTGGGTCAAAAAGTAAAATACTCGAAGCTTTCTTCGGATGATCGCTCAGTCGATGTAAAAATGGCGATTGAAATGTTAACCAGAGCGAGACTTCTTCTTCCTTGCTATCATAGCGATTGTTCGGGTTTACCTTTGAAAGTGGGGCGTGATGAAAAAGTTTATAAACTCTATTTTTTAGATGTTGGGTTGTTTAATTATTTATGTGGGTTGGAGTGGAGTGATATCTCAAAACTCAATTTAAGAGAACTGGTGCACGAAGGTTATTTGGCAGAGCAGTTTATTGCTCAGCATCTGGCTTATGGTTCAAAAGGCTTAGAAGCCCCTGAACTTTTTTATTGGTTGAGAGAAAGCAAATTAGGCAATGCAGAACTTGATTTTGTCATTTCTCTTGCCTCAAAAATTCTCCCTATTGAGGTAAAGGCAGGCAAAAGTGGAAGCTTAAAATCAATTCAACAATTTGTGCGACAAAAGCAGGTCAAAAATACCCTTCGGTTCGATTTAAATCTTCCCACTATTCAACCCGTTTCACATAAATTGACGGGTCCCTTCCATGGGGGAGAAGAAATCTCCTTTACCCTTATTTCGTGGCCACTTTATTTGGTGGAGAGGGTGAAGGCCATTTCCTTGTAATAAACAGGAAAAGAATGAGGATTAAGGCAGCGCGACACATTTTTATTTAGCTTATAAATAACGATCTCACTCTCGTCCATATCTGGGATACCCCCCGAATATGAAGGAGTGGAGTTAATACCAGGAGAATCCATGTTCAAAAAATATATTTTGCTTTGCCTCATGTTTTTTACAAGCTCGATTCTGCTTACTACTTCAGTCTTTGGATTTTCGATAGCTGAGCTCAAGGGGAAAATTAACTTACTGCCGGGTTGGACCTGGAATGAAAGCGGGGGGAGGTCTAATATTTTTATGATGGATGCCAATAAGGCAATCGACCGAGTGTGGATTAGAGGCGAGCTCTATACGACTTCCAAATCCGCGAAGAAGTTTTTGGAAGACATGCGCCAAGGCGTGTTAAAGAACCCTGGCTACGAACACCAAGGTAGCTCTCTCTCAGCAGTCGAGACATTTACCATGAGGGAAAAGACCTGGTATAATTTCACGATGCAAGACAAAAACGGGGTAAGGCAGGAAACGTGCGCCAGAAACGTAGCAGGGCAGCAGCTCATGGTCATTACATACACTGCTGCTACGGTAGCCTATTATAGTTCTTATCATTTTGACTTTGCAGCTCTCTTGTACCAGGCATCTGGCTTTTGAGACTGAAGATCAATTTTAGGTACCCACCCCATTTAGTCGATGCAACGTAATCAGTTGCACGTAGCTATGGGGCGGTTTGCACGCCAGATATTTTGGCCGTATTGATAACAATTGGAAAGAACCTGCCAAAGTAACCCGTCAAGAACTACGCGAGGCCCTCGATGCCATGTTGTTAGGCAAAAAACCTTCCCCCGAACAATTCCCTACTATGGGTTGTTCTATTAAATGGAAGAAGGGTTAAGGCAAGGCTTCCGGTTCTACTGGTTCAATCCCCCATGGATCGGGTGGTAAACCACAAAGCAATCTTAACATAATGTTCGGGGCTGCTTTATTGGTAAAAAGGGTTCGTTCGGTTTTACAAATGTGACCCGGATTTTTTTGAGTATAGGCTTTTTCGGCCTTGTTAATCTTTCCTTCACAAGCCGCCTTGTCGGGTGAGTCAGGTGCCCCGCCCTTTGCAATAGGATAATAACAAGCGGCTACTTCAGAACGTTGATCAATTTTAGGTGGTTTACCCATCAGCCCCCCTTTAGTTTAAAGTTCTAAGCTATTATCGCCAAAAGCCAGGTCTAGGTTTCGCTGAAAATATTCATTAAATTGGAAGTTTAGCTAATTTTTATGTATAAAAATTTATAATAAACTCAAAATAGATGTATTTTTTTGGAAACTAAATTGTTATGGGGACGATAATAAGAGCCAAATGGGGGTTTAACAATTTTAGGAGGTTTTATGGGACTCGGAAAAATTGCTGGTGAAGTTGGTAAAGTGGCAGTTGAAGTTTTGACCGGTGGCTTGCCTACGGTGGCCAAAGCTGTGTATCGTCAGGTAAAAGATTATAAAGTAGATACGAAAACTCCTCCCATCGCTCACTATGAACACTTGGCTCGCCAGTCTATTAGGAGTCTGAGTCAACGATCTATAGTTATCAATCCTGAAAAGTGGGCTAAATTAGAAGAGTCATTAGGAGAAAGAGAGTATTTTTTGTCGAGGCGCTCCGCTGCTAGTTTGGTTTCGTTTGAACACATGAAATCACGGGACCCTGCATTCCAATGGGATTTATCCGAGTTGTTAGTCGGTTTAACTGCAGCGGTAGTAGCAGCACAGGTTGATCGTATGACCCCAGTCCCTCTTTGTGGGAATGAAGTTTCCCAGGCGGACTGTATTACGAGATTTATACAACAAATAGGGGAAACTATAAAGATAGAGAAAGCTGCAGCGCGAGCCCGCGGCGAAAACCCTACTCCACACAAAATCAAGCAGTAAGCTCAGCGATCCCTATTGACCTTAAACGAGCCGCTGGGTTAACGCCTAAGGCCTATGTTTGAGGTCATTATCACCAAACCCTTTGTGGCGGCCCATAACTTGCGACTTTATGACGGCTCGATGGAGCCACTCCATGGTCATAATTGGAAAACCGAAATACGAATAATGGGCGAAAAACTCGATGGCATAGAAGTGCTTATTGATTTTCTCGAGGTGAAAAAAGAAGCTGAAAGTATTTATAAAAAAATCGATTATACTTACCTCAACGAAAATGCCCTTTTTAAAAAGATAAATCCCAGCGCTGAACAAGTGGCCAAGTTTATTTTTGGCGAAATGAGCAAACAGTTAAACCGTGCGGGGGTGCGGGTAGCCCGTGTTACCGTATGGGAAACCGACGATTGTGCGGCGAGTTATTATGAGTAATAAATGTCATTCAGAGCGGAGCGAAGAATCTTCCATTTCATATGAAAGACCATAATTATTACGTTTATATTATGACTAATATCAATCACTCCGTCTTGTATACGGGTGTAACCAACGATATTACACGTCGCATTTATGAACATAAAAACAAAACTATCCCTAGTTCTTTTACTGCAAAGTATAATCTTACCAAGTTAGTTTATCTGGAATATTTTGGTGATATTAATGAAGCTATAAGTCGGGAAAAACAGATCAAGGGGAAATCGAGGGAGAAAAAAATTTTGTTAATTGAAGTTAAAAATAGAGGGTGGCAGGATCTATGTGAACAATGGGAAATGGAAGATTCATCGTCCCTGCCCAACGCAGGGACTCTGAATGACATCTTACTATGAGTAATCGTTCCTTAATTTTACTTTCCGGTGGTCTTGATTCAACAGTGGCGGCCTACCTTTATCGTCAAAGTGCTCCCATTGCCTTGGCCCTCACCTTTGATTATGGGCAACGGGCCGCGCTGCGCGAAATTCAAGCCGCACAAAAGATTTGTAATCAACTGGAATGCGAACATAAAATTATAAAAATGACTTTACCCGAACCACGTTTAGCCGGCGCCTTAGTTAATCCCGAACTGGATTTGCCTGCTTTAGAATCATCTCATCTGGATAGCCACGAACATATCGTCAAATCAGCCCGTGCGGTGTGGGTACCTAATCGCAATGGCATCATGATTAATTGGGCAGCCTTTATTGCCGAGGCCCAAGGCATTGGTAAAATCATCGTGGGTTTTAATATTGAAGAAGCCGCTACCTTCCCTGACAATTCACGCCAATTTGTCGAAGCCATTAATCAAAGCCTCTATTTTTCAACCGCTAATCATGTCGAAGTGGTAAGCCCTACCTTGGGGATGAGTAAAACCGAGATTGTGCAAGAAGGCATGAAGCTTGGGGTACCGTTTCGGGAGCTGTGGAGTTGCTATGAGGGTGGGGCCAAGTCCTGCGGCAATTGTGAATCGTGCTTAAGATATTTTAGAGCGATGGCGAATAACACCTAATGCCATTGCGAGGACCAAAGAATGGGTGCCCCGGTCTTTCCCCCAGCAGTGCTCGTCCCCAAGCGGACTCTGCGCTGGTGGGGGGCCCCCTGACCGGGTCACCCATTCTTTGGTCCTCGCAATAACATCTAATTATGAAAACAAAATTTCTTGATAAAACAATCCAATACAACGGCGCACAATTACGTTCGCATTTTATTTATGAGCAAA
Source organism: Deltaproteobacteria bacterium (assembly GCA_016183235.1). Taxonomy (NCBI): domain Bacteria; kingdom Pseudomonadati; phylum Myxococcota; class Myxococcia; species Deltaproteobacteria bacterium. The sequence continues at coordinate 62,335 of JACPFA010000003.1, read as the reverse complement.
CCGGTATTTTAGGCAATTGCCTAATCGCCTTCCAGGGGCCTTGTGATGTGCCTTTGACAGCCATGGTCGATCAAGTCGACGTGCGTAATTGCGAACCCATTTATAGTGAAAGCATGTTGCATTTTATTGGCGAATTTTTTGGATTTGATCTTGCCACCACGGTATTTGCCCAACGCCTCTTAATGGTTGGTATCATGGAAAATATTTTAAAATTAAAACCCAAATTATCGATCTTACGCCAAGGCGATGACCTCTATGTGGGAAAGCAAAAACTATCGGTTTCGATTGCAACGGTAACGCCTGTTTCAACGGTGTTGCATGTAGGTCTTAATATTTCTAGTCAAAATACCCCCGTGCCCACAATAGGTTTAAAAGATTTAAAAATCTCTACCCCCATCTTAGCTAAGGCCGTGCTAAAGGCTTGGGAACAAGAGTTTGCCAGTGTTCAAGAGGCGCTGGTAAAAGTAAGGGCAGTGCCATGACCCTCACCGCCCCACTCATCGAGATCTATTCAACGATTCAGGGCGAGGGACCCTATGTGGGGCAACAAATGCTTTTTGTCCGTTTTTTGCAGTGTGATCTGGCTTGTGCTTTTTGTGATACTCCTTCGACCTTTCAAAAATTAGAAAAATATCGAGTCGAATATTCCCCGCACAGTGGAGATTTTACTTATTTTGAAAACCCTAGCACCGTTGCCCAGCTCATGTCGCATCTCGAACGTTTCCAAAATCAAACCCTAAGCCTTACCGGAGGTGAACCCCTGCTCCATCACAAATTTATTCAAGCCCTTCTCACCCAATTAGCCGGGCGGTATCGTGTTTTATTAGAAAGCAGTGGCATTCATGCCGATCGGCTTGCTACAATCATCGACCAGGTAGATATTGTAAGCATGGATTTTAAATTGCCCAGCGCTGCTCAAACCGGGACATTTTGGCAAGAGCACTTAAAGTTTTTGCAAGTGGCCCAAAAAAAAGAGGTCTATGTGAAGGCAATAGTAACGAATGATACCCAAGCCGAAGATATTTTAATGGCGACTCAACTTTTAAAAAATCTCGAAAAGCCCATCGAACTTATCTTACAGCCCGTCAGCCCGGGGGGCAGAATCAAAACGCCTATTTCCCTTGAGCATTTGTTGCATTTACAAAAGGTAGCCACTGAAAATTACGCCCATGTACGCGTGATTCCACAAATTCATAAAATATTGGGGGTGTTATGAGTCATCAGGGTTTGCGCGATCGAGAAGAATTTGAAGCTGAAGAATTAGCTCGCTTAGCCGCTTATGCGTGCAACAGTAAACATTCACTGGGCAGGCGTTATCAAGAAGAAGAGCATCCTTACCGCACCTGCTTCCAACGGGACCGCGATAGGATCATTCATTGCAAGGCCTTTCGTCGTTTGGAATACAAAACCCAAGTGTTTGTGAACCACGAAGGCGATCATTACCGTACGCGATTGACCCACAGCCTCGAAGTAGCGCAAATCTCACGCACGATTGCCCGTACTTTGCGGGTCAATGAAGATTTAAGCGAGGCCATTGCCCTGGCCCATGACCTGGGGCACCCGCCCTTTGGCCATTCGGGGGAAAAGGCCATGAACGAATTAATGAAAGATGCGGGTGGCTTTGAACACAACCGACAATCTTTCCGGATTGTCACCCATTTAGAAAAAAGAGACCCACGCTATTTAGGCCTTAACCTTACGTTGGAAGTTCTAGAAGGTTTATCCAAACATTTTACCGAATACGATTTGCCCGGTGGCCATGAATTTACGCGGACCCACGAGCCCTCCATTGAAGCGCAGATCGCCAATTTTAGTGATGAGATTGCCTATAACAATCATGATTTAGATGATGGCCTGCGGTCTAATTTAATTAGCTTAGAGCAATTAAAAGAGGTGGAGTTGTGGCAAACTACTTATAACGAAGTGGCGGCAAAAAGGCCCGGGGCAACGTTAGAAATTCTTCGTATTCAAACCATTCGCAACATCATTAATCAATTGGTGACCGATTTGGTGAAAACCACTTTGGAAAATCTTGAACAAAAGAAAATCAAAAATTTAGAAGATGTTTATACGCAAGGTAAAAATTTAGTGGCCTACAGCGAACCTATCAAACGACAAAACACCGAGTTGAAGCGATTTCTTTTTACTAAACTTTATCGTCATTATCGAGTCGAGCGTATGGCAGAAAAGGCCGAACGCATTTTGCGAGATTTGTTCTTGGCCTTTTTAAAAAATCCCAAAATCATGCCTGATGATTTTGACAGTGGGCAGGCTCACGACCTGCCTCGCCATATTTGCGATTACATCGCTGGCATGACCGATCGCTATGCGTTAGAAGAGCATCAAAAGCTGTTCAACCCCGAATCGCGCGTCTGATGTCATTGCGAGCGAGCACCGTTTGCGAGCGTGGCAATCTTCCATTTTATTCTTCAATTCATCTGCAAATAGTGTCACGTCTTTTCGAGGCAGGGAGAGGCCAATGGAGAGCCCACGCCCGGTCGGCTTATGAGGGCTTCTGTCATTGCGAGCCCAACGGGCGTGGCAATCTCACCGGTTAAACCGAGGAGATTGCTTCGTCGCAGATTCCTCGCAATGACAGAGGACTTTTCAACTAAGCGGGTAAGGAAACGGCCCGTGTTTTGGGATGGGGTGGATGTATTGCTCACGGAACGTTTTGTCTTGCATGCGGCAGGCCTTGGCCCGTTGGTGATACGGGGATGTTGAAGTCATTTTTTGCCAGAGTTCTTGAATGCTTTGTTCTGGGAAACGACCGATCGTAAGGGGAGTAAAATCGCAGGGGCACATGTCGCCAAAGGCGGTCAGGTAAAATTGGGTGTTGGCTGCGAAACAAAAGGCACTGCCGCAAACGCTTGTCATTGTGGATTGGGCAGAAATCCCCGGGTAGTCTAATTTTTTTCGATATTCTCGGACCAATTTCGCGATTTTTTCGCGATCTTTGGGTTGTAAAAGGCAAGTTTCATCTTGCAACCAGCGACCACTGGGGATGGCATCAAAAAAGGTCACTTCGTGCGCACCTACAAGTTTGGCTAGTTCGAGCGTGTTTTCAAAATGATTTTGTTCTAAATTCGTGGGGCTTAGGTGACTTGAGATACCCACCAACAATCCCGCCTCTCGCATGGCCTGAACTCCCTGCAGGGCCTTGGCAAAAAGGCCTTTGCGTTGCCGAAAGCGATCGTGGGTGTCAGGGTCGGTGCTGTCCAGTGAAATAAAACAGCCCAACACACCTGCCTCTTGCAATTGGCAACAGAGTTCCCGATTGAGTCGTTCCCCATTCGAAAAAAAGATGACCGACGCTTTTTCTAGAGGGACACTTTTTACCAACTCAATAAAATTTTTATGCAAGGTGGGTTCGCCACCTAAAAAAATAATTGTAGTGGTTCCTAATGCGCAGGTCTGTTGAATCGCTTTTTTTAATTCATCGCAAGAGAGTTCTTTTTGTTGAGCATGATTGTAAAAAACAGCAGAGCAATGTTCGCATTCACATTGACAGGCCTTGGTGATGGATAGGGTTGCCGTAGCAGGAACGCGTAAATGCTGAAACCGTCGTGACAAACGAAAGTCTAAAGAGCGTTGCCCTACGGGGGTGGCCAATGGGGGTTGATAGAGAGAGAAAACTGGTGAGCCTTGATGAAAACCAATGACTTTATAACCATTGACCTTGTTTAAATAGGCTTGAAGGTAAGCTTTTTCAGCCTCAAGGATCTGGGGATTTTTCAAAACCAGTTTTTTCTCGCAATATTCGATCGAGAATTCCATGATCTTTGGGTGATAGGAGGCTTTAAGCCAAAAGTCAACGGCCAGGGGGCTAGGCCAGCCAGTTAGCTTAAAATGGCTTCGCCTAAAGCGATGAGTTTTTCTAGGGTGGGCAAGTCTTTTTTGACCGGGAAACGTATTTCAAGCCCTTGGTTTGACACCATGATAAAAGGCCTGCCGTCTTGCCAATTTGCCAAAATAGTTTCAGCTCGAGGTTTAAGGACTTGACGCAAGGAGTGGCTGCTGTCAGCTACGCTCACAAAGCGACTGTTCAGTTCAGCATTTGGCAAATCCACCACCTGAACATTTTCCAACAGCTCTTTAGGGATGCCTAAAGTCGTTCGGATCATCCATTTAGCGATAGGGCTATTCATCGAGTTTTCTAAACGCGGATAGGTTTTGTTTTGGCGGGGGCTGATCATGCAAAGCCGAGGCGGATTTTTAAAATCTTGCGAAGTAAAACAAAAGTCACTTTCTTTATTGGAGGCTTTGGTAGAAAGGCACCATTTTTTCCCAGAAGAGGATTTTCCTGTTAAAGTAAAACGGAGTGCAAGAAGAGAGTTCTTTTGAAACCCATAACCTTTGGCGACTGAATATTGTTCAAGACTCGCGAAAAAATCTTTATTTCTTGCTTTCAGACTATAAAGTAAACCAACCACAATGATGGCATCCAGCAGTAAAAATCCCCCCACAATTAGGATAATCATTTGTGTGTCGGAAAAAAACGATGCTGACATACCAAAAATTATAAATTAATCAAAAAGGGATTACTATTCTTTTCTTGACCTAGAGTGGTAGCAGGGCCATGGCCTGGATAGACCTTCGTTTGAGCATCAAAATCAAACAGTTTAGTTTTAATAGATTTTAAAATCGTAGCATAATCGCCACCCCAAAGATCGGTACGGCCAATACTGCCCAGAAACAGTGTATCACCGGTAAAAAGCAAAGGTTTATTTTCCGCGACTAAATAAAAAGTAATGCTACCTGGAGTATGGCCAGGGGTATGCAAGATTTCAATTTTATATTTTCCAAATTGTAAAGTGTCACCGTCTTCTACATATTGATTAACTTTGGTGATGGGAGGGGCGGGAAGAAAAAATAAAGAGGCTTGCATGGCCACATTGTCGTATAAAAATTGATCGTCACGGTGTAGGCAAATTTCCCCGCGGCATTGATCTTTAACCAGCTTGGTTGCGCCCACGTGATCAAGATGAGCGTGGGTGTGGAGTAAATATTTTGGTTTAAGGCCGTGCTTTTGAACCAAGGCGATAATCGTTTCTGCTTCATCACCGGGGTCAATAATGATCGCCTCTTTGGTTTTTTCACAGCCAATAATACTGCAATTACATTGAAAGGGCCCTACCGCCAATTGTTCGAAGATCATAGATTCCACTGGCCTTAATACATTGAAAACTTCAAGAAGAAATTTATCTATTTAGTATTTCTGAAAAATTCTTTTGCAAGCGGGAAGAGGCTACTCGAAACCCCTTTGCTCGGGGTTGAGAGAGCCTCTGCCGGATTGCAAAAGAATTTTTCAGAAATACTATTTACCTAAGCTGATTTTCTTCGGGGGCGGGAAGTACAAGATTAACTTGAAGATCAGGCTCTCCATTTTTCCCAGGAATCAACACAAAGAGCTTTTGATACCGCCATTGTTTGCCAACCTTCGTAGCGTTTAAGTAAATAGTGGCCTTGCCTTTAGGGCCTTTGATAGGAATTTCTAGATTGGCACTGCCACTACCGCTCGAAGAGGAAATCTTTCCTCCGGGGATACCGTTTTCTTCAATGGGTGTCCCTAATTTTTCAATAATCACAATCCGGCTTTTAACCTTGCGTAAGGCCTCTTGATAGACATCCGAGGATTTTATGGCATGGGTGACAGCCCAATAAATGATACCGCCTAAGGCGATAAAACTTAAGAGGCAAAGAGTTAAGAAAATGCCAATAATCCATCCCCAACGTATTTTTTTGGGTTTGGTAGGTTGAACGGGCGTGTCCATATTAGAACTCATTTTAAGGGAAAGGTGCCAGGTAATCTAGTCAAAAATAAGTCTTTGACTGGCTGATTTCCCTCAATGTGCTCTTGCATAATTCTTGCCACATCGGCCTTGGTTTTGACCGTATACCAAACACCCTCGGGGTAAATAACCACCGTAGGCCCACAAGCACATTGATCTAAACAGCCCGCCGCATTAGCGCGCACTCTGCCTTTTAAGCCACGCTTGTTGACCTCTTCTTTAAACCATTCGCGGATTTGCTCTGACCCTTTAGATTTACAACAACCTCGTGGATCTTTGGCACTGCGTTCGTTAATACAAATGAAGATGTGTTTTTCAAACATTGATTTTATCTCTCTCCGCACATTTATTACACTTTCCACAGGGTTGTAAACCCTTTGGATTGAGACACGAAAAACTTAGTTGAAGCGGTAGCCTATGAGCTAATTTAACTATTTCTTTTTTTGTTTTGTTGAAGAAAGGAGTCTTAATTTTGATTTTATATTGCAGCCCTTGGGCAATGAGCTTTTCATAAAGTTGAAAGAATTTTTGGGAGGCATCGGGGAAAGGATTCCCTTTTAAAGTTCCCAACCAAATTCCATGAATATTTTTTTGCCGACAAAATAAGGTCGCTTTAGCAAGCATGAGTAGATTTCTTCCCGGTATTTCGACTTGTTGATCGGCAGAAGTATAATTGGGGACCCCTTTGCCTCGATACATCCAGTGGTTAGGATAAAGGTCTTTCAATTCCTGTTTCAAAATCGTCAAAGGTTTGAGACGAGGAGATTTTAGGGCGCTTAAAAATCTTTTCAGCCAATAAATTTCAGCTTTCTCCCAACGCAAACCCTTTTGAATATAAACCGGCCATACTTGAAAACTTTTTTTGAGCGCACAACCGATGAGGATACAACTATCCATCCCACCACTTGCTAAAACGACAATTTTGGAATTCGTTGAGGTCATACCAAGCCCGGCACTTTCCACAAGAGGTTAAAAAATCGATTGATGGAAAGAACCCAAAGATCTTTTTTAATTTGTTTAAATATATGGGGTTCAGCAACTACCTGAAATTTTGCAAGAGGCCTAAGTTTCCCACCAAAATATTCAAGTTCTTTGGTATGCGAACTAGGTTTTATTTTTACTTCAACCAAAAAAACGGGTTTATGATTATTCGTAATAAGAAAATCAACCTCTTTCTTTTGTTTGTCTCTTACATAAAACAGATCAAGATTACCCCAACCTCCATCATTGATCATGTGACAAAAAGATATGAGTTGAATCGCTACAAAGTTTTCAAATCGCGCTCCCTCTTCAGGCACCAGAGTCCAATCGAGAAAGTATAATTTGCTTTCTTTACGTAAGGAATAGGGGATTCGTTTATGATAAGGGGGGATTAGAAGAATGATGTAGAGTTTTTCTAGGGCATGAATCATTGATTTTACGGTATCATGAGAACAGAGCAAATCTTCCCTCAGGGAATTTAGAGAAAGAGGAGAACCAACCTTATGGGGGAGAATTTCAATAAGGTGTTCTAGCTTTAGGAGGTCTGTGATACGACTCAAATCTCGTAAATCTTCTCGAATAAGTCTTTGTAAGTATTCCCGATGCCACAGGGTAAGAGAGCGTTCTGATTGTTTTAAAAAGATTTCTGGGAACCCTGAAAAGACAAGAAGATTTTTGATAGTTTCAATGCTGCAGGGAGTTGTTCCCAAAATTTCTTCATAGTGGGTGTTGAGTGTGGCAGGAGATACTACTTGAGTTTCTTTTTTTTCGGCCTCAAAGGGGTGAAGTGGGTAGAGGTGAAGCAGATGATAGCGGCCCAACATGCTATCCCCTGTTCTTTGTAGTATTTCAAGTCGAGCACTTCCTGTGACGAAAAAAGAGAACTGATCTCCCAAAGTATCAAAGTAACCCTTTAAAACAGTTTTCCATTGAGGAATTTTATGAATTTCATCTAAAATAATACGACAATTTCCCCCCTTTTCCCTTGCTTGTGACTCAAAAAATTTTGAATCTTTTCTGAAAGAACGTCGAGTTTTTTCGTCATCCCAATTGTAGTAAAGATAACCGTTAAGAGAGGCGTTTCCCCACTGTTTAGCTAGGGTTGTTTTCCCTACTTGTCTAGGGCCTGCCAAAATCATCATCTTTTCGGAGATGGTTGGGTCTGTTAAAAGGGAGTTTAGAGTTCTTGAAAGCATGTCTTATTTTATGGGTATGCCAAAAAAAGTAAATACTTTTTTTTGGGTATGCCAAAAAAAGTAAAATTAATCTGTTGTCATTATGGCGAGTACAATCCTTAAGGTCATTAGCTACCTTTGTTAAGGCCTTTGGGTTGGGGCAAATTTTAGCAGAGTGAATTATGTATAAAAATAAATCAAAATATACTTAATTATTTGAATTTATTGAAAAATCTTCAAGGTGTTTTAACAACTGGTTGTTGATTTGAGTCGATAATATATCCAATCAATGGGGGGGAGAAAAAGTAGATGGTATGGGTATCCGTCAAGTATGTTTGCCAGAGCTTGAGAAAGTTCAAGTTGATGCTGAAATCTTGAGAAACTCCACAATTCATTCCTTAGGTTGTGTGGAGTTTGAACTGCCACCAGTGAGGCAGCTAGATATTTATAGCTCTGAAGAAAATCATGCGGCCACTTTAAAAATTGAAGATTATCAAGATCGCTTGATCCAGCAATTTCCCAGGCAAGCAAATGAAATTTTATTGACCTCGAATTCTGCTGAAGAAAAACTATCCCAAGTAACTTCCCTTTATCATTTCTACCAACAAGCCTTATGGGCACCCCATGAACAAATCCTCCATGGGCTTACCTCTTTTTATCCAGCGGATGCCTTGAGATTTACCGAAGCAGAAGGGAATTATTCTAACCATGATTGGTTAAGTGGGGGAGGGGTTCAAGACCCCTTTGGCAAACCCTATGATCCAGGGATGTGCGGTGAAGATGAAATTTGTTCCGTGGGTCATTTTGCAAGCAACCAATCTATTCAAGCAAAAGTTGATTATTATTTTCAGTCATTATTAAACATTGCTGGTGAAGATCATGTGTTTACTTATGAAGATTACCAACGAGATCTGTTGTCTGAGCATTCAGTATTAAAACAAATCTTTGTTCAAGATTTTGGTTTAAGTGATATCCCTTCCTATCATAAAGTTGTAAATGTTATGCCATTACTGCAGAAATTAGCCAGTAACACCTACCCTTCAAATGTGTTGCGCCTTTATCTTCGTGCCTATCTAGACCCTCGAATGGATGAAGCCCATCTTGAAAAGTTATTACCTGTCTTTTCATGGGAACCCCAAGCCAGTTATTTTTTTACTGATTCTGATCTAAAAGAAAGAGACCCACACTTACAAAATCCATTTCATCATCAAGTATTGTATGCCGCTCCCAGTGCAGATGGAAAATTTATTGAGCTTTTTATGTTCATGGCCGATGCGGATGATGCCGAAATAACTAGCTTGGGTCACCGGTATTTTCCTTGCTATGTGCGATTGCCTTTAGATGGAGATTTGAATCATTTTTCGATAGCCGCGCCTTCTGATTTCAATGCCTATCGATCACATATTCTGGCGGCTTTGATGAATCATGGTTCTGGGGAGCTTCGGTTGGTAGCAACCAATTTATGGCAGGAATGGACAAAATATGCGCGAGCAATCGAGTTGGAGTTAATGGGTAATCCAACAAATTTTAAATCAAAAATTCATATGATCAGAGAAGACGGATTTGGAAGGGTTTTGAAAAGTATTCCAGATCATTTAGCCCTAGCTTTACCTAATTTGGCCCCATTACCCACTTTGGAAATTCAAGGTGCTTTGGAGGATAAATATCGTTTAAGGATCTTTATAACCCCTAAAAATAGGGCATTTCCTGGTAGGGAACGTTTGCGAGTCAGGATGGGGATTTATGAAGACGAGCCCTATTTTGTAACCAATCCCAATGGAAATCGGATCCCATTCCAAACGACTAAGGTCTATGAATCGCAGTCCTATGCCTATTCCATTTCCCGAGTGATCCATCGTGTGTTGACGCCCGTATTAGAGAGGAGCCCACTTTTAAAATTTGCCCTTAAAAAAAGTCGAATCAATATTCTAGTGGCTAAAAATAAAGATGAATGTGATGCCTTTGAACACCAAGTTAATTTATTTACTAGTGGGATTGAGTCGGATTGTAACCCAAGCACCACTTACTATCGCGGAGAATTTTATATCATTATTCCTGAAGCGGCTTTATATGGAGATGATGCCCATGTTATTTTTATTCACGAACTGGGTCATACACTCGATGAAGTCATTAAAGAACCTGATCAAGAAATCATAACTCCTTGGGTTGATAAAATTTTTTTTGAACATACTTACTGGGCTACAAATGCTGTTGCCTCTGATGAAGGTCATGTAGTTGCAGGCCTCCACCGGTTTTTGGTTGCCAATCCTAAGCAAGCCCCGTCGGTTTATGCCTTGGTTCATAGTAATGAATTGTGGCCAGAAATGATTACGGCCTATATTCGCAGCAAAGTTCCAACGTTCGTGGATCCTTACGAAGGATTTCGCACCAGCAAAGATAGTTTATTGAATTCCAAGGCAGGTAGACGCATTTATGTAACCTTGGCATTTTTCGAGCACCTTATTGAACACTATTCCTTACCGGCGCTTAATTCACAAAATGAAATAAGTGAAGAGCTAAGACAAGTTGCCACACGATGGCCCTACCAAGCTTTCAAGTCAGATATTTATTTGCGAATTGACCAATGGTTGAGTGAACATAATGAGGAGATTGATCATGATCAATTGGGGGACTTTTTTGAAACTCTAGCGAATGACAAATATTTGCCAGAATACGCCAATGCTTGGCCAGCCAGGTAGCCAGGCGATCCGGATGAAAAACCATTGCCCCCACTGGCTAGTACGACGGTTGATAGACAAGAAAGTTTCATGGTTAATTTAAAATAGATCGAATAACCCTATCGGCCGTTTTTTTAGAAACAGCACGTAATAATAGAATAACGTTGGGCCTCTCAACAAAGTAGAAAATGCGATAAGAATCGTTGGGTGTGTCTACACGTAAATGGTAGAGGGGTAGCTTTGTACCTTTAATTCTCTTAATGCGTTTCTTTTCAGGGAAAGGGTTCTGTTTTAGTTTCAAAATTTCTTTGGAAATCTTCTCAAAGCAAATTTGAGGGATGCGATCGAAATCTTTCTGAATAACTTTAGTCAGATGAAGTTCAAAGACCATGTGGGATTTTATTTACGTCTTTGCAAGTAGGTTTCGAAAGTGCTTGTTTTTTCCTTATGATATTCCTTCTTAGTCTTTTCTGCGAGGGTTTCCAAATCAAAATGTTTAGCCAAAATCAGATCTTCAAGTTCCTCACCCTCTATATCTAATATCAATTTCACGGGTTTACCATTTTTAGTGACAATGACCCAATCATGGATATTGACATATTTTGAAGTGTTCTGACTAAGTTCTTTAATGCCTACAAATTCCATAACATGCTTGCCTAACAAGAAGTATATACAATTATCCGTACCTTTGTCAAACTATACTAAAAAGTATACTAAAAAGTAACGAACTTTGGTTTGTGGACTCTATCTGATCATGCATCGTGTACAAATAACAGCCATAATATACTCAACTTAATGAATTTATTAAAAAATCTTTAATGAGTTTTAACAACTGGTCGTTGCTTTGAGTCGATATAAAAGTAGGGGGGTTAAAGGAGTATGGTTTATGGTTAAGGGATGTTCCCCCTCCAATGATATTCGGTACCAGAAGTGTGAAGTAGGTGGTCAGGTTTATGAAGTGCGCAACAATGCTGAGCTTAATGCCTGTCGCCCTGATGTAGAAGATCCTGCTTGTAGCATTTTAAGACAAGATGAAAGCCCTTTGGGGAGGCCAGATTTTTTACAAACTCTACAATATGGGGCAAGTGTTTCAAGTGTTTATGGTCAAGACCCTCATTGGCAAGATTACCGATTATTTAAAGGCGATAGACGAGAAGCAACTCCACAAGATTTAGAATCTATCGAAAAATACACGAAAGAAGCCATCGATGCTCTGAAAGATCCAAGTGCTGAAGGCGATCTTTTACGAGAGACCGCCTTAAATCACTTAATTAGTCATTTAAAAATTTACGATAGTTATGTTGTGACAGCCTATTTTAAAGCAGATCCTGATAAACATGACTTTGATGATGATGGCTATACAAGGTTTAGAAAGATTGATCCTCAGGTAGGATTTCTGCTTCATCACTTGGATGTGAAGCATCAATTGGATGGACTTTATCGGTCTTTATCAATTGGCGATATCGATATTACAAATCATGGAACTGATTTTGAGGGGCTTCTTGAATACGTCCAGCAAGAACGCTCAACGGTGGTTCGGGAAGCCGATATGCTTGATTTGAGAGCCTTAACTTCCCTTTACGATAAGGATGTTACAAACCTAACTTTTTTGGCGAAATTTCAAAAAGTTAGAGATCAAACCGTGACTCGTGAAAATGCAAGGGATCTGAAATGCACCCTAGCAGAGTTAGAGGGTCAATTAGATGTTTTACGAGGTTATGATAGCCCTCTGTCTTCTTCATTAAATAAAGTGAGCGAATTCATGGTTGCAAAAAGAAAAGAAGTTGATAGCTTGATTCAACAAATGGAAACTAAAAGTCGGCCCAAGCGTCGCAAATAGCCTTGAATGGCTTGAGGTCCCCTTGAATGAGTGACAAACCAAACCTTTGGGTATTATAGGCATCTCATGAAAATTTTAACAATGATAGGGGGGATTTTACTTCTTCTGCAAGTGAGGGTTTTAGCGACTCCGGTTGAAGATCCACAAGCCAAGGCCATGGTTACCACCATGATCGAGCACTTACGTGGGCAGATCAATGTTTCCCTTCATGAAATGACCGTGCAGCGCCCTACTTGGAGTCGTACCCTTAAAATTAAAAGTTGGGATGATCGAAAAAACAAAAAGGTTTTCCTTCGCATTTTGGGGCCAGCGCGAGACGAGGGCACTTGTTTTTTAAGGCTGGGCTACAACTTGTGGAGTTATTTGCCGAATGTTGAAAAGGTCATGAAGATTCCCCCTTCGATGATGCTGCAATCGTGGATGGGTAGTGATTTTACCAATGACGATCTAGTTAAAGAGTCCAGTTATATCGATGATTACACCCATCAAATTTTGAATGAAGAAAAAAAAGAGGGCAAAACCGTTTTGCAAATCGAGCTTTTACCCAAACCCAATGCACCCGTGGTTTGGGGTAAGGTGGTGTTTTGGATGTGGAAAGAAGAGTTGCTGCCCTTAGCGCAATCTTTTTATGATGAAAAAGGTAAGTTGATCAAACACATGAAGTTTACGGAGTTTAAAAAGATGGATGGAGTTTTACTGCCCACCGTTTGGGACATGGAAAATGTAGCCAAGGGGGGCGAAAAAACTTTATTAAAACTGCTGACTATTGATTTTAATCCCACACCGCCAATCGCCGATTGGATTTTTTCCCAGCAACATTTTACCAAAAAAGAGTGATGGTATTTCATGATTACTCTCAAAAACCTTTCTAAAACCTATCATTCCGATGGAATTGCGGTGGAAGCGCTCAAGAATATCAATTTGGAAATCAAGCAAGGTCAATTTGTAACCCTAGCAGGGCCCTCGGGTTCGGGCAAATCCACACTCTTGCATCTTTTAGGGGCGCTGGATCACCCTACCGAAGGCAAGATTTTGATTGATGGGCAGGATCTATCTTCTCTCAACAAAAACCAGTTGGCAGAATTTCGTTTGCACAAAATCGGTTTTGTTTTTCAGGCCTATAATTTAATTTCGGTGCTTACCGCTTATGAAAATGTTGAGTATGTGATGTTGCTGCAAGGGGTTGCGCTCAAGCAACGCAGACAAAGGGCTGAAGAATTACTCGTGCGGGTGGGGTTGGCTAATTATATTCATACTCGCCCTATTCATATGAGCGGAGGCCAACAACAGCGCGTGGCGGTAGCCCGGGCCATTGCCGCTAATCCAGCCCTTGTTTTAGCCGATGAACCCACGGCCAATCTCGACTCCAAAACCGGGGCAGATTTAATTTCTCTCTTTCGAGAATTGGGAGAATCTTTTGCCATGACCTTTGTGGTGGCCTCGCATGACCCGATGGTGATTGAAAAAACTCAAACCTTGATTCGTTTAAAAGACGGTGAAGTGGTGGAGGATCGGTGACGATTTTTTTTAAAATTGCTTGGCGTAATATCCTGCGCAACAAACGCAGATCTTTTATTACGATTAGCGCGGTTTCTTTTGGATTAGCGGCGGTAATTTTTTTGTGGAGTTTTGTAGATGGCTTTCAATATCAAATGAAAGAAGGGATTAAGAGCCTTATTACCGGCGACATTCAAATTTATCCCAAAGGTGCCGAAGGTCTTTACAATGTTAATATTTTTATCGAAGACCCCGCAGAAGTGCGAAAGATTTTAGCCGAAACCCCTGGCATTGAAAAATATGTTGAAAGAATTTTAACCTCAGGGATTATTTCTTCAGCCAATAATTCTATGATGACCTTTGTGGTGGGGGCGGATCCAGCGACCGAAAATAAATTTAACCCCAAAAATTATCTAACCGCAGGCCGCGATATTACGACCGCTGATGAGCATGAGACCGTGATTGGCGAACCCATGGCCAAACAGCTCGAAGTGGGTTTAGGCGATAAGGTCGTGGTGGTGATGCAAGATCGCTATGGGTCATTGGTGGGCGAATCTTTTCGGGTGGTGGGGATTTTTAAGACGGGTTCGGATCAAATTGACCATTCCACAGTTTATTTGAATCAACCCATTGTGCAACGCATGTTGGCCTTGGAGCAGCAAAAAACCAAGATCATCATTCGAACTTATCCCGATCTTCCCATCAAGCCCATTCTTGAAACACTTCGCGCAAAACTTGACCTTAGCAAATACAAAGTTTCGCCTTGGGAAGAGATTGCACCCATGCTTTCGCAATTAGTCGAATTTCAACAACGCATGATTTTTATTGTAGTGGTGATTGTGCTGAGTATTTTAGGGACCGGAGTTTTGAATACCCTCATGATGTCTTATATCGAGCGCATTCGAGAATTTGGTTTGATGAAGGCGCTTGGTACCAAAGACCCACAAGTGGCCTTATTACTTTTTCTAGAAACACTGTGGCTTACCTTTGTGGGTACAGTCATGGGAGCAGGCCTAGGCATGGGCATTGCCGCTATTTTGGCAAAAAGGGGGATCGATCTTTCTCGTTTTGGAGAAACCTTTTCTAACTTTTTTATTGGCACTACTATTTATCCAAAGATTCATTGGGAACACGTGGGGCTAGCCATTTTAGTTGTGCTTTGTGCTAATCTCTTAGCTGCTTTTTACCCAGCCTGGAAGGCCGCTAAGTTAGAACCGATGGAAGCCATGAGACAAGTGGGATGAAAAATTTATTTTTCTTCTTTTTGTTTTTTTTACCGCTTTCCTTGCAGGCCCGGCCCGTTATTGATCAAAAAGATTTTTCACTCTCTCTCAAAGGTTATTACAAAAATCTGTTTTTAAGTTCGCGCGGGCTTTTAGATGATGACCTATTTGTGGGGGATGTTAATCGCTTACGGCTGGAATGGGATAGTCAATTTTTAAAACATTTTTTCCTAAAAGTTATTTGGGATAACGAGTTAGTGGGTGGGGACTGGGTTAACAGTTTTCAATTCAATGCCCGTCAGGCCCTGCGAGAATCGGGATATTTAGACTTACATTGGGAGCCCAATCGAGAACCCAATTTTTCCTATAGCCAAAATCTTTATCGTGCTTATTTGAAAATGGATTTTGGAAAAACTTCTTTAACTGTAGGAAGACAAAAAATCGATTGGGGCTCGGCGAGGATTTTTTCGCCAGCAGATTTGTTTACCCCTTTAACCCTTTTTGACGTTGAAAAAGAAGAAAAACCCGGGGTGGATGCGGCCAACCTGCTCATCCGTATTGGCGACTCAACAAAACTCAATTTAGTTTATACCGCAGATAATAATTTTGATGAATCACGACTGGGTTTGCGGGTAACGCAAACCATTCGTCATTTCGATGTGGCTCTCTACGGGGGGCGATTTTTGCAAGATTATATCTTTGGCATAGACACGGCGGGAGAGATCAGTGGATTAGGCATTCGCGGGGAGTTAAATTATAATCAAGCCCAGTTTAGTAAAAATTTTATTCAAGCTAGTCTAGAAGTTGATTATGGGTTCCCCAATTCTTTTTATATATTAGGGGGATATTTTTATAATGGCCAGGCCACAAGCGTTATTAGACCGCTTTTTTTGTTTCATGAAAATTCGGCTCAACCCATCAAAACACAAAATCCACATTTTTTAGATGTTCAAATGCGCTATGACTTTACGCCCTTATGGAAAGGAAATATTTTAGTCGTCTATGACCTCGTGGGGACGTCTTTTTTTATCAACCCTGAAATTACTTATCAGACATTTTCTTGGTTAGACCTAAGCGCCGGGGCTTTTTTCCCCTTCGGGCGTGCAGTAGGCGAATTTACTCAACTCCCTAATCTTTACTATTTCGAAACCCAAGTGTCATTCTGAATAATAATGTCATTGTAATCCATGTCATTACCCGACTTGATCGGGTAACCCACGATAGCGTGGCAATCTTCATTTTCATTCTTCAATTCATTTACACATTGCCGCACCTAAAAAGTTTTACTGAAGTGGGCTAAAGGGTAATTTGAGAACTCGCACCCGTGAAGCCTACTCGGTCCAAAAAATCCTTTATTTTTATTGAATTAGAGTATTCCTCTGTCATCCTCTAATTCAAAAAAATAATAGGATTTTTTGAACCTCCTACGGCTTCACTCCTGTGCTAAAAGTTCTCAAATTACCCTCTAGCCCACTTCAGTAAAACCTTTTATATCTCTGCAAATATTTGAGAAATATAAAAAGAGAGCGAAGTGACTTTGAAGGTGAGGTGGTTTCGCCGACCCATCGCGGAAGCGGCGGGGCCCCCATGCGGGCTAGCCGGCATGGAAAGCCGAGGCCCCCGCCTCTGGCGGGGGAACGCGGAAGGATTCCATGCCGGCTAGCCCCATGAGGGTCGCCGCTGGAGCGCCGGGTCGGCGAAACCACCTCACCTTCAAAGTCACTTCACTCTCTTTTTAGGTACGGTGATTTGCAGATGAAATAGAGGATTCTTTACAATTCCTTGACCTCTTAATTCTAAGTGTGCTCATGGTTGGGTTATGCAATTAAAAGGTGTGAGAGTACTTATTACGGGGGCAGGTCGGCGAGTGGGGAAGGTCTTGGCTTTAACGTTGGCTCAATCGGGCGCTAGGCTTGTTGTTCATTATCATCGTAGTCGACATGAGGCTCAAATGTTGCGAAAGCAAATCCTTGCCCAAGGAGGCGAAGTTGTTTTGGTGCAAGGTGATTTGTCTAAAGAGGCAAGCCTGCAACTATTAGCCCAAAAGGCTTGGCAGGCGTTCGGTGGGCTGGATGTTTTGATTAACAATGCCTCCAATTTTTATCCGACTCCTTTGGGAAAAACAAAATTTTCGGAATGGGATGACCTTTTTGCCGTCAATGCCCGCGCTCCTTATTTTTTAAGTCAAAGTTTGGGGCTTAAAATGAAAAAGCGAGGTAGGGGGAAAATCATTAATATAGCAGATTGGGCGGCGTTAAGGCCTTATACAGGTTATATTCCTTATTGTGCGGCCAAAGCTGCTTTGGTAGGGTTGAGCCAAGGCCTGGCCAAAAGCTTGGCCCCTGAAGTGCAGGTGAATACGGTATTGCCGGGGCCCGTGATGTGGCCAGCCGATTTGGGTTCAAAGGTGAAAAAAGAGGTTTTGGCCAAAACTCCCTTGAAATGTATCGGTCGGCCAGAAGATATTGCTAACACGGTAAAGTTTTTAATTGAAGGAACGGATTATATGACAGGGGCGCTGGTTCATGTAGATGGAGGGAGGAGCATCCTTTAGCAAACGGGCCCGGCCCCGGGCCTTCCCCCAGCAGTGCTCGTCCACGAAACGTGGACTCCGCGCTGGTGGGGGGCCCCCTGCCCGGGTCACCCGTTTGCTAAAGGATGGTCAAACTATGTTTAAAGTCGTTAAAATTATGGAGTTTTGTTATGGGCATCGCTTGCTAGACTATGACGGCAAGTGTGCTAATCTGCATGGCCATAATGGTTTGGTGGAAATTGAAATTCAAACTAACCAGCTCGATGCTCGTGGGTTAGTGGTTGATTTTGGTGAAATCAAAGCGATCGTTAAAAAGTTTTTAGATGAAAATTTAGATCATAAAATGATTCTAAGTAGCCAAGATCCTTTTGTGGAAATTTTGCGTGCCCAAAAAGAACCTCTGTATGTTATGAAAGAAAATCCTTCTGCCGAAAATATTGCAAAATTAATTTTTGATTATGCCCGTGAAAAAGGTCTGCCAGTGAATGAGGTGAGGTTGTGGGAAACCCGTAGTTCTTGTGCGAGTTACCGGGAAGCGTCATCCCGGACGAGCCTGCCCCGGACTTGATCCGGGGACCCGGGATCTATACAGTAGATTGCGGATCGGAGTCCGCAATGACGGAGACTCTATGAAAATCTACACTAAAAAAGGTGATCAAGGGAAAACCTATTTGTTTGGGGGTGGGCCGTTTCCAAAAAGTGATGCCCGCATTGATACTTATGGGGAAATTGATGAACTCAATTCGGCAATAGGGTGTGCCCGGGCTTTTATCCAAGATCAAGAATTGGCGACTCAATTGCAAACGATTCAAGAATCGCTATTTACCATAGGTTCTGAACTGTCCACCGTATCGGCCAATGAGAAATTAGTTTTTAGTTTTTTACAAGAAGCCCCCGTGGTTCAGTTAGAACATTGGATCGACGCCTTTGATGTTAGGCTAAAACCTTTGAAAAATTTTATTCTCCCCGGTGGTAGCCAAGGGGCAAGTTTTTTACATTTGGCCAGAACTGTCTGTCGTCGAGCTGAACGTAAACTCGTGGCCTTAAGCGAAAAACAAACCGTACGGCCTGTTTTAATCAAATATTTAAATCGTCTTTCTGACTATTTGTTTGTAGCGGCACGGATGACGAACCACGATGCTAAGCAAACAGACATTGTGTGGAAGGGACTTTAAATCTTAATCTGTCATTGCGAGGTCATACAAGGGTCCTTCGCAAAGCCTCAGGATAAACTCAGCAATCCCACCGGTTAGACAGAAGAGATTGCTTCGCCCTTCGGGGCTCGCAATGACAGCAATTCCATATTATCAAATGGCTCATTCCGTTTAAAATCAGGCCGATAGGTTTCTGCGCTTTCAAACTCTTGTAAAAATCCATTTTCCATCTTCAGTTCTTCCAACAAATCAACCACTTCCCAATATTCATGCTCACGAATTTTTCTCGATAATAAGGGTACGCGCGTTGCTTTGTTAGTCGGATAATATTGGCTCATGATTGAAATGTTAACTTGCGGAGATAAGTTTTGAGCGATCCAAGTCAAACTTTCACGACTATCGGCCAGGCCATTGGGCAACACCAAATGGCGGACAATCAAGCCTCGCTGGCTGAGCCCCTGTTTGTCTAATTTTAATAAACCCACCTGGTTAAACATTTCTTGAATAGCCTGGCGAGAAATCGCTTGGTAATTTTGAGCTTGGGAATATTTAATGGCATTTTGATCATTGGCATATTTGAGGTCAGGCAAATAAATATCAATCACACCACGTAACATTTTTAATGTTTCTAAATCATCATAGGCATTGGTGTTATAAACTAGGGGGAGCCGCAAGCCCTGCTCGCAAGCTAACACCAGAGCTTTCATGATTTGGGCCACAAAATGCGAAGGCGAAACCAAATTGATATTGTGGCAGCCTTGATTTTGCAAATCGATCATCATGTCGGCCAATTGTTCAAAACTAATTTCACCCGGCCGCTCACCCTTTTGGGTGTGACTGATTTGCCAATTTTGGCAGTACACACAACGCAAGTTACAACTGCCAAAAAAGATATTCCCCGAACCATGGCTTCCCACCAATATGGGTTCTTCTCCAAAGTGGGCAACATGGCTTGCCACTAAAGGGCGATGACCTGATTGGCAAAAACCCTCAACATTTGCCAAACGATTGGCTTCGCAATGACGTGGACAAATCACACATTTGCTTAAGCGCTGTTCAAGCAAGTCAGCACGCCTGTGTAATTCGCCGCTGTGGAATAGGGTTAAATAGGAGGGTTTATGCATACTAAAATGGAAGATTGCTTCGTTTCACTCGCAATGACATCTGTTTATACAATAACGGTATTGCGGCTTTCTGCCCGTTGATGAGTGCTGGGTTGGTCGTTATCAACGAAAGCAAGTTCTGGATGATCATCTTGTGGGCTGTGGCCATCACCGCGGCCTTGATCGCCGGTACCTTGGCCATCGGATTCGCGGGTAGCTTCAATATAGGCATGGCTACTCGAAGAAGCTCTAAAAGCCGACAAGGCGGAAGCTGCAGTAGGTAAATTTGAAATGCCCATCATGCCAGCCAAGCTGGAAACCAAAGGATTGGAAGCCAAGCCTCGGAGATAAACATTTTCAGTAGGCATTGTTTCAAAACCGAGGGTGTAAGTCCCGCGATCTGAAAGACCAGAATTTCTAGGATTTGCTAAAGGAACATAAGTCACAGCAGGTTCAGACACATTAGGATTGGCTGTTACAGGGGCGTAAGAGGCATAGGTGGGCACAGTCGTGTTAACAGAAACATTTTCTCCAACACTCGTGGTAGGTGAAGCTGGTGAAGCAACAACAAACTGAGGGTTTTGTGCCACCAAAGCACTGACTCGTTCAGCAAAGACCTTAGCTTCGGCAAGAGGTCCTTCAAAATAACGACCAGTGAGATCGGCGATGGCTTGGCCCAACACAGCTAATGTAACTTCTCGTTTAAAATGATCGCCAAAAGGTATTTCGACAATGCGAGCAGCGAGTGAAGTAGGATTAACCGCAGCAAGGGCACTAGCCCCAAAACGATTATTGGAAATTACATCTTCAAATGTTTCGACGATAGCAGAGATGGCTTTGGAAGATACATGAGCATTTGTAGCTGAATCTGGGGTGGCAATCGTAGGGCTTGATTCAGGATCAAGAACTGGGGCTTCATCCGAGCCTGCTTGGGTTGTATAGTGGATAGGAGTAGCACCTTGAGGAACTAGAGCAGCTACGGTTTTGTTGGCAGCTTCTTTAGATTCTTGTTTTTCAGCTACAGTTTCTGCAACGTTGCTTTGAATCGAGTGAAGATAAGCTTGCACCGAACCAGCGACATCAGTCCTTTGTGCTAAACTAGCCAACACGGCTTGAGCAGCAGAAGTTCCATAGCTTGCAACGACGGCAATAAACCCTTTAGCGACTTCAGGATCGGTAGAAGCACAATAATCGCCTACCAAAGCTAAGGCAGCTGCATCACCTTCGAGGGCTTGGGTTAAAGCTTTAAAAGCAAATGCAGCATTAGTGTTAAGATCTTCGGGAGAGTAATCAACGGGGCTTAGGGCAGCGGAGATTTGTTCAAAAGTTCCGTAGCGGAGGCTTGCTAAAGCTGCGCTGCGTTCTTCGGGATTTAATTGGCCTAAATCTTTGAATGCTCGAGCAAGGATTTCGTTGGTGATGCCAAGTTCAGGCTCTGTCCCTGTCAGTGCACCGCAGGTCTGAAAACGAGGTTCAGCCGCTAAAGCAGCATCTAACGCTTGAATATTAGCTGTAAGTTTTCTTAAAGATTCTGTATTGTCGGTCACTTGAACTCTCTTACCCATGAAAAGGTTCCCCCTGAAAAACTCGTTCTTGAGAAAAGTTATCGGGTGGGGTACCCAGTTTGTTGTGGTAATAATTAGGGATATCTTAAGTTTTTTTGACGTTTTGTGTCAATAAGGAACTGAAAAATAAAATTAAATAATTTCAAACAGTTATGAGCCAGCATTCACCCTCTAAAAAATTAATTTTATTTGATATCGATGGGACCCTCCTTTTAACCGGCGGGGCTGGCAAAGCGGCCTTTGACCGTACCTTTCATGAACTGCATGGTGTTTTGGAGGTATGGCAAGGGATTAATCCCGATGGAAAGACAGATCCTCTCATCATCGAAGAGCTTTTTCTCAAACAATGGGGGCGAAAGCCCAAAGCCCATGAAGAAAAGGCCGTTGAGGCAAGGTATTCCTTTCATATGGAACAGGCCTTACAACAGGCCCCCAAATTTCGTTTGATGGCCGGAATATCGGAGTTGTTGTTAGCGCTTAAAGATCGACAATTGGGTTATTTGGGTTTGGCGACAGGGAATTATGAAGCCACGGCTTGGATGAAGTTAAAAAGAGCGGGGCTGGAAAGATTTTTTAATTTTGGGGGTTTTGGGAGCGATACGAGAGATCGTTTGGCTTTAACTCGCTTAGCCATGGAGCGAGGTATGGCCCATTTGGGTAGTCGTATTCATCCTGAAGATGTGTGGGTTGTTGGAGACACGATTCACGATATTCGCTGTGGCAAGCTTTTAGGAGCCACTACAGTGGCAGTAGCAACGGGCTCGACGCCTTGGGATATTTTGCAAAAAGCCAGGCCGGATTTCTTGCTAGAGAATTTTGGGGATTTAGAAGAGAGTTTAACAATATTTCTATAGTTGCTGCTCAAAAATGCCAAGATACAAGGCGCTTGCGAGCATGCAAGGAGGCGTACTCACAGTACGTTGACGAAGCATGCGAAGCAAGCAACGCAGTAGATTGGCGTTTTTCAGCAGCAACTAAATTTCGGGGCCGCGTTTGATGAGCCTCATACGCACATCGGTTACAATGTCTTTATCATCGAAAATGATCTCTAATTCCACTGGGTTTTTACCTCGCAAGAGCCTTCTGCCGGGATGATCCATTTTTACCAGTGTGTCTTCAATCGGGTAACGCAAATCATAAGACCATATCCAATAATAAACCCATTTTTCTTGTTCACTTGGGTAATCAAGCCCAATAAGGTTGGGACCCGATAGAAGTTTTAAAATATCTAATTGGTTAGTCTGACCAATTTTTATTCGGTTTAAGAATTTTTTTGCGGGTTGGGTAGGATACCAGGAAATAAGTTGGAGGTGTTGTTTAACATAAGTGGAATCCGGTTGAGCGTAATCGTCGGTAAAAACGATTTCTTCGATGCGGGCATATTGATTGTTGGTGGTGGTTTCGGAGAGTGTCACCAAGCCGCGTTCGCGCATGTATTTATTATGCCAAGCCCAAGAATCGGCATGGGACATAGTGGGCCAGAGGAATAAAGAAGTTAGGAAAAGACAAGCAAAAATTTTCATGGTTAAAACCTTTTGTTTAATACGGAAAATCGCTTCGGCCATCATGGATCCCGGCTCAAGGCCGGGATGACATGGAACTTGCAACAACAACCCTCCAGATTTTATTCTTTAGCAGCAGGGGTGTCAAACAATGTTTTTATTGGTTTCGAGTTCTGTGAGCATTTCGTTTAAACTATCGCGAATTGCGGCTTCTTGAATGATTTCTATCCTGCCACCATACAAGTTACGCAAGGTTTTGACTAAGAGGTCAAAATGGCCGTTGATCTTTTCTAAATCGGTGTCGCTTAGGCGATCCCATTTGTTTTGAAGCTTAAGTTTTAATTCGGGCCATTGGGTTTCGAG
This sequence comes from Deltaproteobacteria bacterium, assembly GCA_016183235.1. Lineage (NCBI taxonomy): Bacteria > Pseudomonadati > Myxococcota > Myxococcia > Deltaproteobacteria bacterium. The sequence continues at coordinate 38,929 of JACPFA010000003.1, read as the reverse complement.
GCGATTGGGTAAAGACATGTTGCTCAAATACTCCTACAAGATTTTGGTGTCAACATAAACGGGGTAATCAGAAATTAAGTAAAAGAATTGGGGTGGGCTTGTTGAGGAGGCCATCGCGGAAGCGGCGGGCCCTTCATGTGGGTCAGCGGGCATGGAAAACCGCGGCCCGCCTGGCGGGAACGCGGAAGGCTTCCGTGCCCGCTGACCCCATGAAGGTCGCCGCTGGAGCGCCGGCCGACGAAACAAGCCTGCCCCAATTCTTTTACTTAATTTCTGATTTAATGAGTGGATTTTAACAAATCTTGAATAGCTTCGGTGCCAGAGCTTTTGGTGGGGGCACCGTTTAAGGTGTTGACGTCGAGTTGAGACAAGTCGACTTTGGGGGAAAAGGCCTCTTGAATGAATTGGCTCACAGTTTTTTCAACGGATTGATCTTTGCTGCCAACTTTAATTTCACTTTCGGTGCAGTGAATGGCCGAGTGGTAATCGTCTTGCAAGCATAGCGAAAGTGCATGCTCATTCGAACGAATGTGTAATTCAATGCCTTGACGGTTAGATTGCAAGCGAGGGCTTTGCTTTAATAAATTCAAAGCTTTTTTGGTGTGTGTGCCTGGCTCAGTGGTGAAGTGAACAGGAATGGGGATTTGATAAAAACGTAAGTAAAGGGGATTGGATCGCAAAATTTCAATATAAAGATTTTTTTGCGAAGCCAGCTCACCTTGTTTGCCATTGGCAACGGCCAATAGCGTTTTGAGTAAATCCCTTAGCATGGCTTCTTGGGGTGGAAATTTGGCTAGAGCCTCTTCGCTTAAGCGGATGGTTTCCGAATAATTATGTTCATAAAAATTAACTTGGGCCTTAAGGGTCAGATAATAGGGTTCGCTTTTGTCCAGCAACCCAGTTTCATGGGAGAGACTTTGTTCAATAGCTTTAAGAAAAGGCCCTGAGCCTGTCACCTCTAATAGGCCACCAACGAGCCAAAAGGGTATGGTGCCACTGATGCCGGAGTAAGAAGGATAGGGCGTAACTATTAAGGCAAGGTGATCTTTGACCTGTAATAATTTTTTTAATTTTCTTGCGACCGTAAAGCGAGTGAAGCGAATTTCTAAAAGATGAAAAAATGTTTTGAATTTTTCTCGATAACTAAGTTGTGGCATTTGAGCTGCTAATTGTTCTTCATAAAGTTTTAGCATGAGATAGTAAAACCCTTCGTGGGTGAATTCATCAAATTGAGGGGTCACACTGGTATTGCCCGTGCGATCAGGTAATTCGTAGCTTTCTTTGGCAAAACGATAGGCCTCTTCCATACGGCCCAGCGCCAATAATAATTGTGATACTCCTTCTAAAAAATCGCCGCGGCTTAGTTCTTCTTCTAGGCCGCTAAACCCACGGTGTACGTTGGCAGCTTGAGTAGCGGCTGAAAGGGCCTCAGCATAGCGTTGTTCGAGGGTATATTGAGAGACAAGATGTTCCCAAACGGAACCATAAAAATCGGTGGGGTAAAGGGCCCCTTTTCTAGCGATTTGTTCTGCACCTTCATGATCGAAAATAGCAAATTTGGCGATGTGGGTGTTGGAATAAATGACCATCGATTCTGATTGCGCAGTGGCTTCACTACAAACTTGGTCGCTTTTTATTCGGTCGTTGAGGTCGGCGGCAATGGCGCATAAGGCATTGAGGGCGATCGATTTGTTTTCAGGTGTATCAGTTGCGATGACTTGTTCAGCCACCGCCGTGGCCTCTGCATGGCGATGTAATTTTAAAAGTGGCCAGATTTTTTGAACTTCGAGTTTAGGATCATACAAACTATCATAGTGGGCAATCATATCAAGAGCCTCTTGCGGGCGGTCGAGGTTGGTGAGGGCCTCGATTTTTTCTTGATAGGCAATCGAATGCCATTTCACACAGTTGGTGGTAAGCGGAGTTACCCCGCATTGCGCTTCGGTGTATTCAATGGCCTTATTATAATAAAGTAAGGCGCGGGTGGTGTTGCCTTCATCCGTGCGAGTGAGTAGCCCCAACATTAAATAAGCCACCGGGCTTTTTGCATCTTTGGCCATGACTTCTTGAATCAGTTTGCGGGCCTGAACGTCTTTGCCTTTTAGATAAGCTTCGTAGCTGGCCAGTTCTTCAGAGTAGACTTTGAGGTCGCCTCCTTCGGCATGACAAAGTTGACTGGTTAAGATGATAAAAATGGAAAATAAGATTAAGATGGATCCCGGCTCAGGGCCGGGATGACGAGGTGTCGTAAACCTCATGGGGTACCTAGTAAGTTTTGAATTTGTTCAGAACCAATGCCTTTGGTGGGGACGCCATTTAAGGTATTTACATCGAGTTGAGAGAGGTCAATTTTTGGGGCAAAGGCTTCAACCAAAAACGATTGCACTCCTTTTTCTACTGTGAATTGCCCATTTTTATCGTTTTTAACATCGCTGCGAGTACAATGAATCATCGAATGATAATCGTCCATCAAGCAGATAAAAATAAAATCTTCACCCGATTGAATATTAAGATTGATACCATGCGCATCATTTTTAAAACGAGGGCTTTGTTTGAGTAATTGATAAGCGGTATTTGAATATTTTCCAGGTTCCACCGTAAATTTTACGGGAAGTTTCAGTTGAAAAACCCGCAAAAAACTTGGGGTGGAACGAAGCAGTTCAATGTATTGGCCTTTCATAACCTCATATTGCCCCAATTGATAATTGGAGTAGGCCAGCAAAGTTTTTAGTAAATCACGTTGCAATCTTTCTTCAATCGGGAGGTTCTCTAGGCTGATTTTTGCCATTTCTACAGTTTTAGAGTAATCGCCGTTTAAGAATCTTTCTTGAGTTAAAGCGGCTAGATAATAGCCTTTGCTTTTATCCAGCAATTCGGTTTCGCGAGCCTGGGAAGTTTGGAGGGCGTGTTCGAAAACTCCGTCGCCAGTAATTTCACATAAGCTCCCTACCAACCAATAGGGTAAAGTTTCTAAAGGGCCTAAAGACGGTGGGTAGGGCGTGACCAACCGAACTAACAAATCTTGTTCTTGCAACAATTTTTTGATTTTCTTTTGCAGTAAATAACGGGTGAATTTGATTTCGAGTTGTTTGCCCATGGTTTTTAATTTTTCTTTCCAGGTCAGTTGAGGATAGGCCTCGTTCAAATATTCGGCATAGGTTTTGAGCACCATGGAATAATAGGCATCATTCATGAGTTGGTCAAAGCGCGGGTTGCCACTCACTTTCCCGGTGCGGTCGGGCAATTCATGACTTTCGTGAGCCAGCCGATAGGCATCTTCAGGGCGCCCGAGGGCGAAAAGCAATTGCGAGATGGCATTAAGAAAATGGGCCCGGCTTAATTCTTCTTTTAAACCACTAAACCCGCGATGAACTTCCGAGGCCTGTTTAGCAGCCGAGAGGGCTTCTGAAAATCGATTTTCTAAGGTGTATTGGTAAATGAGAATTTCCCACGCACTGCCATACATGTCATTGGGCAAAGTAGTGCCATGGCGGGCCACTATTTCAGCGGCGGGTAGATCAAAGATCGAAAACTTTGCAATGGCGGTGTTATATTGAATCACCATCGAATTAATTTTACCACCGGCTTCGGTGCAGACTTGATCGCTTAAAATTCTTTGATTGCGTTCAGAAGATAAAACACAAAGGGAATTTAAACCATGAAGTCGATCGGCCGTGACTCCTTCTTTGAGTATTTTGTTGGCAAAAACTTCAGCTTCGTCAAGGCGGCGCATTTTGATTAAAGGCCAAATCTTTTGTTGATCAAGTTTAGGATTATATAAAGTGTCATAGTGCATAATACTTTCATAAGCCTCTTGAGCGCGATCAAGGCTCTTGAGGGCCTCGATTTTTTCTTGATAAGCAAGCGAATGCCATTTGACACAATTGGTGGCTAAGGGAGTTTTTCCACATTGGGCTTCGGCAAATTCGATTGATTTTTTAAAATAATGCAGGGCGCGGGTGGTGTCGCCCTCATCTTCGCGCGTGAGTAAGCCTAATACAAAGTAAGACACCGGGCTTTTGCTATCTTTTTTAAGCACATCGTTGATCAACGTGCGGGCCTTGACATCTTTGAATTTTAAATAAGCATTATAGGCGTCTAACTCTTCGGGATAGACCTTCATGTCTTGTTCTTTGGCGTAAAGGGGTAGGGTGAAGAAAAAGAACAAAACAAGTGAAAGATAGACAAATGGATGCCGGATCAAAGTCCGGCATGACGGCAAAACGTCATTCCGGGCTTGTCCCGGAATCCATCTATGACATGAGCCGTTCATTTCTTTAAAGTACTCCGTGCTAAATGTTCCAACACTGGTTTTGCAGCTTGATGAATGATTTTTTCTTTTTCGGTAACGCCATGTTTGAATTCCAAACGATGGATGAGTAAAGGGATGAGGAGGGCCTCAATATCAGAGGCTGAGATGAAGTCGCGGCCATCCAGCACAGCCCTGGCTTGTAGGGCGGGGATCGCCAATACCATGGCGCGAGTGCTGGCCCCTTGTAAGATGCTCGGTTCTTCGCGCAAGGCCCTAAAGATATCGACCAGACAAGCCATTACCGCATCCGAAACCCGCACGTTTTCTCGAATAAATGCCCGCATATTGAGAATCTCTGTGCGGCTTACTTTGGGGAGATCGGGCGCCAAGCGATCGGTGTTCCATTTGGTCAACACTTCAAATTCAGCGTCGCGGGTGATGTGCTGCATGCGTACTTTGAAAAGGAAACGGTCGAGCTGTGCCACGGGCAGGGGATAGGTCCCCACTAGATCAAGGGGGTTTTGGGTGGCGATGACGAAAAAGAGGTTATCAAGTTTGTGGGTGGTGTTATCAACGGTTACCTGTTTTTCAGCCATGGCTTCTAAAAGGGCGGATTGAACTTTAGGTGAGGTGCGGTTGATTTCATCGGCCAACACAACATACGAAAATAAAGGCCCCGCCCGAAAATAAAATTCATTTTTGGTAGAATCAAAAACCATAACTCCGGTGATGTCGGAAGGAAGCAAGTCAGGGGTGAATTGAACTCGGCGAAAATGGGGAATGTCATCTTTGACATCATCAAAGATGGATTCTCCTAAGGCCTTGGCGAGTGTCGTTTTACCGGAACCTGGGTAATCTTCTAATAGCACGTGGCCGTCGCCTAAAAGGGCATAGAGGATGATATCAATGACGTCGTCGCGTCCCTGCACCGCAGCCTTCATGCGGTCGTGTAAAATGCGGGCGGTTTCTCGCACCGTATCTAAAGAATTAATTTTAGCAGACGGGTTCCATTTTGAAGCGGCTACCTGATTCATGACTTGACTCCTTTATTTAATTCGAATCCATGACAATGGATTGATGATCGTAAGGATCATCTTCCACCAAACTTTTTTAGCTTTTATTTCGGTTTTAATTTCTTTCATGAGTTGATGCAAAGATGCTTCGGGCAAATGGGGCGGTTTGCCTAATTTTAATTGTAAAAAACTCCAGGTGAGTTTTTCTAACGCTGGGATTTGGGCGGCTAGCCGCATGGCAAATTCTTCTCGGGATTCTCCAAACGGGCGACGTACTCCTAAATAAAGTAAACGGTCTAAGGTGCTACGATAGGCTTTGCGTATTTTGTCGCGAGGTTCGCCCCAATTCCATCCCCATAAGCGATACATCTTAAAGGCATAGCAAAAACTAAGCCCAGTGACTGCCAAAGCTAGTAGACCTTTCCAAAGGTATTGGGCCAAACTTTTAAGCCAGGCTAATTTTTTTTCTAATTCTTTTTTTTCTTCTTTGGTGACTTCATCTTCCGGGGGTTTATTTTTGCCGGTTTTAGCGATTTGCCCTAAAGTGGTTTGTAAAGATTGACTGGGTTCAGATGTGGGAGGGTCCAAAAAGTTTTGTAGAGGGATGTCCATGACAATCCAGCCAAAGGGTTCTAAATAAATTTCGGGCCAGGCATGGGCGTCTCTTTCCATGAGCGCTAAATTTTCGCCTTTTTCGCGGCGCTTATTAGGCGCGGCATAGCCGGCACCTACCCGCGCGGGGATCCCTAAAGTACGGGCCAGAAAAACAGCAGCATGAGCAAAGTGCACGCAATAACCGGTGCGATTGCCAAATAAAAAAGAAGCGGTGGGGTCTTGAGCGTCGGCGTGGTCGCTTTGTAAACTGTAATAACCATTTTTTCCCAAGTAGTAGACAATGGCTAACATCCTCGCAAAGGGTTTGTTGCGATATTCGGGTTTAAGCGTTTTAATAATTTCATCAGCGAGGTCTTTATAACGATTGTCTTTGGGGACTTCCAAATACAGCTTCATTTTAGCTTCGTCCCATTGGGGGATTCGCAAATCATTTTTAAGTAGGTTTTCTAAATCGGTGTTGGGTGCCCAAGAATAAACCTGATACGCCCCGGTAAAAAAAGTTGGGTTGGGATTATCCAAGCGCCCCATCTCCACCGCATTGGCCAAACCAAAGGGCTTGGTGGGATCGACTAATAAAAAGATTTTGGTAGGTAGGTAAAAATATTCTTCAGGATTTTTATAGTAAGTGGTTGCAACTTTGCTGGAACCTTTTGTGGGCAGGCTCAAAAAAATATCTTTGTCTTCGGAAGATTGCACTAAACGATGACCATTGAATTGACTAAAGGCCGTTTGGCGAAAGTAATAAACCCCCAGCGGTGACGTGTAATCATCTTCAAACTGCACAAGGGCAATGGGCAAATTTTGATTTTGACTGGCATAACTATTTTTAAAAGGCATTTCGTTGGGGTTGTTGCGCCCCGAACCGCCTTGAGATTGCCCGCCTTGGTTTCCATCTTGATTGGGGTCTTGTCCACCCTGATTACCTCCGTTTTTTCCAGAAGAGTCTTGGCCCTGGCCGCGGTGCAAGCTGCGTGGGTCATTGGCGGTTAGGCCAAAGGTGTCGTCGCGTGGAATCATGTTGATGTTTTTGTCTTTGAAAATCAAAAATACGCTTAACCCGATGATGAGAATCATCAGAACTTGTGCCGTCGCTCGCAAGAAGCGGCGGGTTTTAATCATCATCATGGCAGCGCCGGTGAATAAGAGCGCACCAATCACCAATAAAATAATGACGGGGTTAATGCCCAAATCCCACGCAAAGTCAGACAAGTAACGTGGGCGATGCAAAGAAAAATCTCGATGGGTCGAGAGCTTCCAGACGAAGAAGCCGGCTAACAAGCTTGCCTCTAAAACATTAAATACTGGCCAATAAAGGGCCAGCGCCCGTAGACAAAATAAAAACCCAAACGTCGTGAGCCCAATATTGACGAATTCACTCACTTTGAAAGTATTTTCTACGCCAATGGCATGAGCTAAACTTTCTGAATTTAACAGCAGACTTTCTAGGCCTATGCCTAAAAACAATAGGCCTAATCCAATGGCAAATACGGCAATCGGTTTTAGGTGGGTGCGAATAATCCAAGGAACTTGTGTTGCAGCACTGATGGCACCCAATACGCCAGCCACGGTTCCGAGCGGGCTGGTAAAGTCTCTTAAGGTTGCCCCCGTGACGACCGTGTAAAGCATCACCTTGAGTAAAAATAAAAACCAAGGTTCTCGGTATTGAGGGGTATTCATGGTTATTCCAATTGTTGATGGGGTACTAAGGTTCCAGTTTTATAATCAACGACATCAACATTAATACGGTGCCCGCGCAAGGCTTGAAAAATATCTTTAGACCTTTGAGTTTGACGTTGAAAGTGTTCGTCGGTTTCTAAAAAATAACTCTTCCAGTGTTTTTTTAATTTTTGATCGCGAAAGCCATCGATCGAGATCAACACCGTCAGGGGTTGGCTGCGGTTTTTGGCCAAATGCAAAGCCGTTGCAAGCCACGGCCCTGGTTCTGGAGGTGCAAAGATAATGCAGTTGGCTTTGTTAGTGTCGGGATCTTTTGAAAAGAAGGATTCTAGGTTGTTGGCAGGTGTTGGGGCATGACTTGAAGTGATGATCATTTTTTTGGCTTGAGTTTTTTCAGTGGTGGGCAAGTTGTGCCCATCGGTAGAAAAAACAAATTCTTCACCCAACAAACCTTTTTCTAAGGCATACCAAGCGGTTTGGGCAGAGGGTTCATCGCGGGGGCCGCTAATAAGATAAGCAAAAGTTTTTTTACGATGGGAGATGGCCTTTTCAGGGGTGCGCACCATCAATTTGCGATTGCGCCCATAGACTCGCCACAAGATGCGGTTGACAGGGTCCCCGGGCCCGTAGCGCCTCATCTCAATATAATCTCCCACGGGTGAACCCTCGGGGTGAGAAATTTCATCACCCATCGAAAATAATTTCAATGCCTCGTTGATCCCAATGCGTTGAACGTTGGGTCGTATCAATACAGTTTGGTTTAAAGTAAAACGCCACGCAAATTTTACTAAGCCCAATAAATCTCGAATATAAATTTGGCGAGTGACTTGGGTTGCTTCGACACGTCTTTTGGCCAATACATATTCATGCAGTTGGTTCCAACGTTGCTCGAGGTTGGCTTCGATTTGTTCAGGGGAAAGCCAGCGAATGGAATATTCTAGGCTGGGTGTAAAAAACAAACGTTTGAGTTTAAAGTTAGTCCAAAAAGTAGTTTGAGTCTCGCCTTGAATGGGTTTGAGAGATTGTTTTTTGTAGGAGAAAAAGAAAAGGAGGATGCCAATCAAAAGTTGCAAAAGTGACACCGCCAAAAGAATGCCAAGGCCTATGCACAAAACGAGCAATAAAAAATCTTGGCGGCCGGCAACATAAAAACGCCATAGTGCGTAAGTGATGAGCGTCAAAAAGAGCCCCAACCCACTCAAAGGTATAACGCCCCACAGGATTTGTAACAGACCTTTTGCATAACCTATTGCGCGGCCTAATGACTGCATGATTCTGTCATTGCGAACCCTTTAGGGTGAAGCAATCTCCTCTGTTTAACCGGTGAGATTGCCACGCCCGTTGGGCTCGCAATGACACCATTACTATGTTGGACATAAGTTACGATTATAAGGGAGCCGCGGTTTTAAAAAAAGGAAAACCCTATCCTTGCCCCCAGGCATTCGCCTGAGTTAAAGTACCATTGGGTTATGCAAGTAGTAAAGTAAACCCCAACAAAAAGAGATGGCCACAGATGATTCCTAAGAGTTTTCGAATAGTTAGCGATTCTGGCATCATTTTTTGAGTCCTTTTAATGTTTATTTGCTTTTTAGAACCCACTTAGACGTTTAAGGTTAAATAAGTGGTTCATTATTTTAACTTTTTTGGAGCGCACTGAGTCCTAATCAATAGGGGTTCTGTGTGTTTTTATTTTGGAAGAGGATCGAAAATACATTGAAGCCGTGTTGGCAGGTAGCCAAGAAGCCTTTGAACCCCTGGTTGAAAAATACCAGCGTTCGGTTTTTTTCACCGCTTTACGGTTTTTGAGAAATCAGGAAGAGGCCGACGATATTACCCAAAAGGCCTTTCTTCGCGCTTACCAAGCTTTGGGTAGTTTTCGCTTTGAATCCTCTTTCAAAACATGGCTAACGACGATTGCGGTGAATTTATGCAAAAACGTGGTGCGTGCGCGACGCATCATGGTGGAGGTGCCGGAGGCTTTGAGTGACGGTTCCGAAGAACGACGACAAGAGGCAGAAGAAGCCGGGGATCGCAAAAGCCAGTTAAAAAAGGCTTTAGAAAATTTGCCGGAGCGACAAAAAGAGGTGGTGATGTTGAGAATTTATGAGGAGATGCCGTTTAAAAAGATTGCGGAAGTTTTAGAAAGTACAGAAACGGCTGTCAAAGTTAACTTTCACCATGCCATGAAAAGTCTAAAAGAGTGGATACAATGAAACCGGAATTTTGGAACCAACAAAAACAGCAAATCATGGAGTCGATCCGTGATTTAAACGAATATGGGGCCTTGATTGAAGAATTAAAGGCCTTAGATTCTGAGTTGCAAGATCCCGGTGAATTGTTCTTTGCACGCCAACGGCGCGCCATCATGAAACAAATTGCCGAAGAGCCGCAACGCATTACTAAAATTACTCGCAGCTGGCAATATTTTGCCAAACCACTCTTGGCCATGGCTGCAGTTTTAATTTTGGCCTTAACTTTACAGTTTGATTTTTTTAATCGGCCCGGTGGCAATCAACGCGAATGGTTGGCAACCTTACAAACTTTGCAAGAAACGGGCTGGTTTGAAGAAGATCAAGATCTGCCCCTAGAAGAATTGAACGATCAGCAACTCGACAAACTAGCCTATAATCTTGCAGGAAAGATCGACCTTTCTGGATCAGCGGTAGACGAAGAGCTGGATATCCCCGATTTACAAGATGACGAATTAGATGTTTATATTAAATTTCTAGAAACTAAAGTCGGAAGGGGGACCTAAAGTGAAAAAGTGGATTGGGTTTTGGTTGATGGTTGTTTTGAGTGTGGTGATGATTCCAGGCTGGGTGATGGCTGAACCGGTAGACAAGCTAGAGAGGGTCAATTCGCTCATTGCCACCCGGATTGCCGATGTGTTGGATTTAGAACCTCACAAAGCCGATCGCTTGCGGTTTGTATTGAAAAAATATCAATTAAGAAAATTAGAATTGCGCCGTCAAACCGCTGACCTTACCCGACAATTGCAAATGGCTACCAAGGCGGGCAATAAGCAAGAAACCGAGCGCATCTTAAATGCCATTCGCCAAAGTCGTTCCGAACTCAAAGGCATTGACGATGCTCAGATGCAAGAATTGGGGCAGTTTTTAACCCCTACCCAACAAGCTAAATATTTGTTGGTCGTTGATGACATTCGCAAAGAGATTCAAAGTTTGCGCCGGGGTGGCCTGGAGGGTGACACGGGAGGTAATCGCAAGAATGTACCACCACCTTATCCTGGTGCTTATCAAGAACATGGGCAGGATACGATTCATTTGGGTAACCCGTGGGGATATTAGGACGATCATAAATCTGTCATTGCGAGCCCAACGGGCGTGGCAATCCCATCGCTTAAACAGAAGAGATTGCTTCGTCCTGCTGGGCTCGCAATGACAGACAGTTTGTCACAGCTTCCATTTTGAGTTAACATAATGATCATATGTCGGAATTTCAGCCTCAAATTTTTGGTAAGTATATTTTGTTAGAAAAGATTGGGGTAGGTGGTACGGCCGAAATTTACAAGGCCAAGACCTATGGGGCCAAAGGTTTTGAGAAGATTGTAGCTATCAAAAAAGTCTTGCCCGAATTTTCCAATCAAGCTGATTTTATTAATATGTTGGTGAATGAGGCCAAGGTGATTGTGCAACTCTTTCACCCCAACATCATTGAAGTGTACGACCTGGGTTGTGAAGCCGACTGTTATTATTTTGCCATGGAACTTGTCGAAGGGGTTGATTTAAAGAAATTATTGCAACGGGTGCAGGCTCGGGGGTTAAAATTAAGCTACGATGTCGTGGCGTTCTTGCTCAGCGAAGTTTGCACCGGGCTGCATTTTGCCCACCATAAAAAAGATGCCAATGGACAGGCCTTAAGTATTATTCATCGCGACATAAGCCCCCACAATATTTTGGTTGGATTTAACGGCGAAATTAAAATTACCGATTTTGGTATTGCCAAGGCCGCCCTATCAGCCAACCTCACTCAAACCGGCGTGTTAAAAGGTAAATTAAGTTACATGTCACCCGAACAAGCAAGTGGCGGGGTGGTGGATCACCGGGCAGATATTTTTGCAACGGGTTTAGTGTTGTATGAATTGCTGGCCGGGAAAAAATTTTTTGATGGTGAAAGTATTGGCGAAGTATTGTCGGCGATTGTGAATATAGCTATGCAAGCAGATGCCTTGCCCCAAGATGTCCCCTTAGAACTCAAAAAAATTGTAGTTCGAGCCATGGCCAAAGATGCCAAACAACGTTATCAAAATGCTGGCGACATGGCCGATGATCTTTTGAAATTTTTGCATTCCAATTATACCGGGTTTAGTCGTAGGCGATTTACCAGTTTGGTAGAAGATTTATTTCGAGAAGACATTAAAATTCTTCAGGAGAAAACCACCAAGATCGCTGAGATTACCTGGACTGGTTCACAATCTGCACTAGGGGATCGTTCAGTCTCTTTTGTTTCTAATATTTCAGTAGTGACCGATGTTAAAGGTAAAAAATTTCGAAGTTCAATGCGTTGGTGGATAGGCGCGGTGTTGCTCATGATATTGGGTGGAGGGATAGGGCTTTGGCAATGGCAACCGTGGCAGCAAGCGCCCATGCTGAAGGGCGGGGTTCCGTCGATCTTGGTTGCGCGTTTAGATCGATTCATTCAGCCTAAAATAAAACTGTATCTTTATTCGAAACCTGCCGGGGCGTGGGTATTTCTCAATGGAGTGCAGACAGTTTATCTGACCCCCGCCAGTGTGGAGTTAAATCCTAAGATGAATTATCGGGTGCGTTTGGAAAAAGAAGGCTATGAACCATGGGAAGGCGAGCTTACTGTCGAAAAGCCCGACCAAATCAAAGAAGTCATGCTTAAAAAAATCCCACGCTAACCATGTCATTCTGAATCCAGCAGCGCTCCCTGTCATTGCGAGCGGTGTCATCCCCGCGGAGGCGGGGATCCATGATGGAAAAACAATCTTCCTTTTTATTCTTCAATTCATCTGCAAATAGAGTCACGTTTTTTCGAGGTAGGGAGAGGCCAATTCAGAGCCCGCGCCCGGTCGGCCTATGAGGGCCTCTGTCATTGCGAGCGAGCCCCATTGGCGAGCGTGGCAATCTCCAACATTTTAAAACTGAAGATTGCTTCACCCCTAAAGGGGTTCGCAATGACAGAAACTATCATAGGCCAACCTCTTGGTAAAAGGCTCTCAATTAGCCTCTCCCTACCTCGAAAAGACTTTGTTTCAACTAATCTTTTAGCATTTCAATCAGTGTTTTAATTAAATCAGGGTGGGAGCCGAAGATGGGGGAAATTTCGATTTTGACGCTCGGGTATTGTTTTTGTTTAAGCGCAACAATTTTCGGAATGTCTTCTTGGCTGTGGCGCCCCTCTACCAGAAAATAGAGGAAGAGTTTAATGCTTTCAGCCTGCCCTGCCACGGCTTGGTCAATGGCCTCGGGGATTGAAGGTGAGGCTAGGTCTAAAAAGGCAGCGATGATTTTGGATTTACCAAGCTTTTGCTGCAAAAATTTGGCTAAATCAACCATGGCAGTATTGGCAGTTTTCAGTCGAGAGCCGTGGCTTACTAATAAAATCCATTGCGATGAGTTTTTCATGATCTTAAGCTACTTTTTTAAAAACAGCCTTTTCAAGTTTTTCTATTCTAGTCAAAATGCCAACGGGTTTTCCAAATAATGTATTTCGTAAGAGTTGGTTTAAGATGGATTGGTATTTCCCGCCCATCTGCCTGGCCATGCCCTGTAGGCTTTGCAAAACATCTTGATCAAGATAGGTCGTAATTCTTACTTTGGCCTTAGCTAGATCAGTTTTGGATAAAATAGGACGGGCAATCTTTTTAAGTTTCGTTGGATCAGGTATTTTTTTCATAAAATTTTCTCCATTTTCGCCAATAAGCAGCACCAAAAATACGGATCACTTTTTTTCGCCACGGATATCTCACTGTTAATACGCACCCTTGATAGGTTTTACCAACAGCATAATAACGATCTTCTTCACTAGAATGAGATTCATCTTCAAGGTGGATAACCTTAGGATCTGTAAACACCTGCAAAGCCTCATCAAAGGTAACCCCATGTTTTTGAATATTCTGGAGCTCCTTTTCAAAATCCCACTCAAAAGTGTATGTCATATGTTATTATATGTATAAATATGTATATTACAAGCCTTAAAACGTAGATAAATATTTTATAAAAATAACGCAACTTGTCATAGGCTTGTACGAAATAAGTGTTTGCGCTCGCCACTCGCCTTATTTCTCTTGCCCCAATTTAAGCCTGGGAGAAAATTATGGTTCGACCGACATTAGATATTGTAACGATTGGTCAATGTAATCCAAACATCGAAACTGCAAGTGATGCCTGTACCCTCAATGGTTCAATGGACGCTATTTTTGAAGCCCCCTTTGGGGACATGGGGGTAGAGCACCTTGTACTTAAAGATTTGAATTTATTGTTATCTTTTGAAGTAGGCTTTGGCGAAGATTTGCCCGAAGGCTATTTGCTGGGCACCAATGGGGACTTTGTGGGTGAGCTCGATGAAACGGTTCGCCGTTACGAAGCAGCCTTAGGTTACAAAGCACATGGCGCTGATTTTAAGTTGGGGATTACCGACCCTGCTCGTTATATTTTTCCTTCGAATACCACTCGTGATGAAAATCGTTTGTTTTTAAATGGTGGTATTTGGCGGCCTAGAACCTTTCAACTACCGGCCTCACTCGTTATGCCTGGGTTTGGGGGGAGCTATGATGCCGATTTTCTGATCGTAGCTGCTGGTTTTGGCTGGGATGCCTTTGGTTCCCAAGATGTGATGAGCTTTGCCCGTTTGGGGGTGCCTTGGGCTCGCGGTTCGCATTGGGAAGGAGCAATTCATTTTGTCGTTGTGAATACTCACGGCAGCACTCTCGATGAAGAAAATCAAGTTAATGTGCCCCATGGCGGCACGACGGTGGGTGGTTTTATCGAGCAACAATTGGGTGAGCATATGCGTTTTGGCCTCCAATTAGGGTATATTTTTGATGAAGCCAACAAAGATTCTTTTGGTCTCAGCCCGCAATTATTAGGTGTTTTTGGTGAGAATGTTTTTGGCTTTGCCTACGCCTATGATCAAGGGGACACTTTGATCCCAAATGCAGAAACCGGTGAAGGTGAAGAGGGGCATGTGCAAGCCGTTGAGTTTTTTTATCGCCGCGATGTTCAGGTAGGTGAAGAAGTTAAGTTGGGTCTTACCGCTGGGTTACAAACCTTGTTTCAACCTAACACCGATGTGGCTTGGGTCCCAGGCGCAAGAATTTTTGCCCTATGGTAGATTGTAGAATCAATGGGGGAGGAAGAGATTTCCTCCCCATCGATTCCAAGGAGGGCTACCGGGTGATTGCCCCGAAATAAACTCTAAGGTCTCTTAAGTTCAAGCGTCGTGGATATAGCCCAAAATTCCACCATACACCGCATAGGCCGCCAGTGTGCCTACCGCTGTGGCAGCAGATCCCAAAAAGAATCCAAGGTGAAGCGCTGGCGCAATGGCAACAACGCTTACCAGCCACATCATTACGCCATACAGAATCCCAGCGCGATACGATGTGCCCGGAAGCCGCCCATGAAAGGCCCGACTGTAAAGTACCGCCATGATGACCCCAGCGCCAAAGAACGCGAGGTAACCATAAAGGGTATTTTGCCCAAACCGATCACTAAAGGTGTTAACCCAAAAGTGAATGGGTAGGCTGAAATGTCGGCCCAACAGGGTAAAGACTGCCATGGCTAAGGTTGCCAAGAACCCCGCTACCATTAATTTAGTAAAAGACTTCGACATACTTACCTCCTCCACCAGCAAAGTCTCTGACGCAACCCGTCACGTAACTTGCTGATTCTATTCTATTATATTAAAATTATCGGAAATCTCAATAGACGAATTGCCAGCAAATATGCATGAATATTGTATTTGCTGCAACATGTCTATAATTATGCCTGAGAAAGCAATGAGTTATAAGAAAGGCATCAGCAAGATTTTAAAAAACAAATTCTTTTTACCTTTTTGTAAATTACCCTTATAATGAAAATTCAAAAGGGGGTATGCTATGAAGAATTTTCTGGGTTTCTTGGCCTTATTATTGATTTTTAATCCTTTGGCCTATGGGGAAGAAAAAATTCCTAAAAAAGTTATCATTGATTCAAAAACAATCCAAAAGGGTACTAATCCCGTAAAAGTTAAAGTGGGTATCCCAAAAAATTGTGCTTATCCCACAATAGTCCAAGATGGGAGTTGCAAAACTCCACCTCCACCTCCACCTCCACCGCCTCCACCTCCCATCCCTGAGCTGGGTGCGTGTAAAGATGTTAAGGCACCGGTTGAAGAATGCCCTGGGGTTATTAAAGTAGGTCCAGGTAAAACCTATGAGCATACTTACGATGCCTTTGTCGAAGGTCATCAAAACTGTCCTTTAACGGTAATCTCTTATGGTGAAGGCGATACAAGAATTACGACTGGGCATATGAATGATAGTGTCAAAGTAAGAGGGGATGGAGCGCATCTCATCAATACCTGCGAAGGCGATGACGAAGTCCGTGCGGGTGGAGGGGTGGCTGAAATTTGGACGTCCCAGGGTCAAGACAGCATACAAACTCACGGTGGGGGCAGCGTGATTCATACCGGAGAAGATGGTGATGAGGTTGAAGCTAACGATGGGGCAAAAGATGTGATTTATACGCATGGGGAGGGTGATACGATTGATGCCGATCCCAACGATGAAATTCATCCTTAGGGGTCTCTAAAATTTCTTAATTTGGCGAAGGGCTTCATAAAGCACGATGCCTACAGCGGTTGATAGGTTCAGGCTACGAATGGGTCCGTACATGGGAATGGTGTAAACGTGTTCAGCATATTTTTTTAATAGTGAGGCGGGCAGGCCTTGGGTTTCAGAACCAAAGATTAAAAAATCATTCGCAGTATAAGTTGCTTGGGTGTAAGGGCGTTGCCCTTTCGTAGAATAAAAAAACATGCGTTGGGGCTGAGTGTTTTTTAAAAAATGCTCAAAATTGTCGTGGTAAAAACAAGTAAGGTCTTTCCAATAATCGAGCCCGGCACGTTTTAATTCTTTATCACCAATCGAAAAACCTAAAGGCCCAATTAAATGTAAAATTGTTTGGGTGCCCACACAGAGGCGAGCAATATTACCAGTGTTGGGTGGAATTTTGGGTTGGTGAAGGACAATGGGCATGAATCTTAGATGTCCATTTCTAGTGTGAAGATCCAATTGTTAAACAACAAATCTTGTATGGTGAGGCCGCCATTCACATAAACTCGTGTGCCAACCCTTAATTGGTTTTCGAAAAGATGATAAGTTAAGGCAATTTCAGTTAACAAATCTTCAGGGCGCAGTTCTTTGTTAACGGTCGAACTTTGAATCATAGGAAACTTTGATTGAATCAGTAGTGTCGAGTCAAAGTAAGCGAAAGAAAAATCAAGGTTTCCCCCCACCAAGAAGCCAGCGTCAATGGCGAAGGATTTATTTTCTTCCGCAGAAGAATTCTTTTTTTGCAAGTAGTCGGCATAGCCTCCGGTAATTAAACGCAGTTTCCAATCAGGTCGGGTGAGAAAAAAATCCTCTGGCAATACAGCACGCATTGCCGTGACCACCTGCTCCGTTGCCCATTGGTTGAGAGGTTCGTGGCTCCAAGTAAGGGTGGCTGAATGTAAGGTGTCGTGGATTCGGTCAGCACCCACATAGCGTAAAGTAATTTGATCGAAACTGCTTTTGAAGGTCAATCCCTTATTGGCTATGTTACCAAGATCGGCAGAATCTGTTTGAGGAATAGAAGGAAACATTAGGAGAGACAATTGAGTGTCGGTGGGTTGATCAATGAGTAAGAAAAAATCGGGATGAGACTCGGGTTGTGCAGGAGGCACGGGACTGGCTTTACAAGGATCAAAGGGGTCTTGAAAAATCATTTCGTCTGTAGAACGTGTCGTGGGCAATTTTTGACAGGGGATAGGAGGGTCAGCCATAGAAAGACCTCTAGATTTTAACTATAGTTACGACGATAAAAACGCGACAATATCCAATCGACCAAACGGGGCGCGATAAAATTCATGCCCCGGACCCAAGGGTTGGTGAAGTTGATAAAATGTTCGCGCGATCCTTTTAAATAAGCTCGATAGGTCTTGCGGGCGACCTTATCAGGGCTATCCGAAAAACGTTTGTTAGCCGGGGTGGGTTGCCAACCGCGCTCAATGGCATTTTCTGAAAAAGGTGTATTGGTAACACCTGGGTAAATATTCAAGCAATGAATCCCTAAAGATTTAAGTTCAGGGCGGATCGATTCAACCAAACCATTGAGGGCAAACTTGCTGGCACAATAAATACTCATGAGCGGCACCCCACGGTGGCCGGCAATTGAAGAGGTATTAATGATCGTGGCTTTGGATCGGCCCGATAAAAAAGGGGTGAATTTTTGAATGAGATCTACACAGGCAAAAAAGTTAAGTTCGAACAATTTTCGTATTGAATCAAAATCGTTTTTCACTAAAGGCCCATAAATGCCCATGCCTGCATTGTTGATCAAGACATGCAAATCTTGAAAGTAAGTGGTAAACCAATCTAAAAGGGCTTGCCTACCTGAGGCTGAAGTTAGATCGGTTGCAAAATAATCAGCCTTCGCGCATTTCCCTTGTAGGCTTGAGGCAAGCTTTTTTAATTTGTCTTCACTGCGGGCCACTAAAATTAAATGATGATTGGGTTTGGCAAAGGCCTTGGCAAGGCTTGCACCAATCCCCATAGAGGCGCCGGTGATGAGAATTATTTTAGTTAAAGCCATAATTTTAACACTATCATACATATATGGATCCCGGATCCCCGGCTCGCTGGCCGGGGCAGGCTTGGTCCGGGATGACGTAGCGCCGTCATGCCGGACGAGCCTGCCCCGGACTTGATCCGGGGATCCAGCATCCATTCATTCACACTCGCAATGACAATGGTGTTGTGTTAAAAGATAATTCAAATGATATCAAGAGGCATATTAACCGTCCCATCATAGTATAGACATCTGACTTCAGCTCATGGCCTGCGACTGCGTCAGATTTCGCAAAAAGTGCTCAACGTAGCTATAGCTACGCCTTCGCGCTTTTTGCTCATCTTCCTTGTCTCGGCTCATGATCTTATGTCATATGTCCATACTATGATGGGACGGTTAATAAATTTTTTTTTATTCATGGGCTTGATGTTTTGCAGTTTTACTCTTGATGCCGAAACCTCAGTTGAGTTGGGTAAAAACGTGCAAAGGGTTTATGAGGGTATTCAAGACATGACTTTTTCTTTTGAGCAAACCACCTATATTGAATCTTTAGAAAAAGAGATTAACAAAACCGGCAAATCCCAACTCAAACGCCAAAATAAATTTAAGATCGAATACACCGGCCCCCGTGGCAGGATTTATTTGGCCAATGGCAAGAAGATTTGGTTTTACCAACCCGGCGATACTCAAGTGAGTGTGGTTAAGATGAATCGTGCTAATCTAACCCCCGAGGCCTTGAGTTTTTTAGGGGGCTTGGGTAACCTGACTCGCGAATTTAAAATTGACAACCTCGATCAAAAAACCTTTAAGCAAGTGCTGGGCTTAGACTCTAAGTTGAAGTGGTTAAAGCTTACCCCCCTGAATCCCGATACTTCTTTTCAAGAAATTTGGATGGGTTTTGAGGGCAAAAGTTATTTAACTAGGCAAGCCGTTTTTTTTAACAAATCGGGGAATCGCACCCAATATTTTTTTAGAGACATTGCCTTTAATTCTGGTATTGCGGACGAGGTGTTTGAATTTAAAGAAAAGGGAGTTAAAGAGATTAATCGCAATTCTATTGATTAGGAGCCCCTATGCCATCCTTTGATGCAGTGTCTGAAGTCAACAACCAGGAACTTGATAATGCCGTGAATCAAGCGATCAAAGAAATTCAAAATCGCTATGATTTTAAGGGTTCTAAAACCCAAATCACTTTAGAAAAAGATAAAATCGTCATTATCAGTGACGATGATTATAAATTAAAGGCAGTCAAAGATATTGTATTGGCTAAAGCCGTGAAACGTAGCATTGCCCCCAATGCCTTAGAATTTGGCACGCCCGAGGGGGCCAGTGGTGGCACCTTACGTTGTGAAGTCAAAATTCTACAAGGGATTCCTACCGAAAAGGCCAAGGCCTTGGTGAAAAAAATCAAAGACGCAGGGCTTAAAGTTCAAGCCCAAATCTTAGAAGAAAAACTAAGGGTGACAGGCAAGAAAAAAGATGATTTGCAAGAAGTGATGGCCTTGTTGCGCACCAATGAATTAAATGTGCCACTCCAGTTTAATAATTTTAAGGATTAATTCGTCATTACTGTCATTGCGAGCAGCAGCGAAGCAATCTCTCGTAATGTGTGAGATTGCTTCACCCCTAAAAGGGGTTCGCAATGACAGTAATGACAGCCTCGATCGTGGAATTTAGCCTTGAAAACGTCCCACAAAGGGGAGTAAACAAACGAGTTCCCCAATTTTTGGAATTAGTTGAGGTATGAGTCATGCATCCTATTCAGGAAGAGCTGAAAAATCATGGGCTTTATGACCCAAGCTTCGAACACGAAGCTTGTGGGGTGGGCTTTGTGGTCAACATGAAGGGTGGCAAATCTCATAAGATTGTTACCGATGGGGTGCAAATTTTATTAAATCTTGCCCACCGTGGGGCCTGTGGTTGTGACCCTAAAACCGGTGATGGGGCGGGCATTCTTATTCAAATCCCGCATCGCCTTTTCAAGGCACAAGAAAAGGCCTTGGGGTTTTCTTTGCCGGAACCTGGCAACTATGCCGTGGGCATGCTCTTCTTGCCCCAAGATCCCAAAGAGCGTGCGCAATGCGAGCAAATTTTAACAAATATTATTCAAGAAGAAGGGCAGGTCTTGCTGGGTTTTAGAGATGTGCCAACCGATAATTCTGATTTGGGCAAAGAGTCTAAAGCCGTCGAGCCGGTGGTTCGCCAGGCCTTTATTCAAAACAAATCGCCAAATCTTGGGCAAGATGCCTTTGAACGCAAACTCTATTTAATTTCTAAACGGGCTGAGCACGAAATCCATGGTTCTACTTTAAAACAAGCTAAATTATTTTTTATCGTGAGCCTAAGCAGTCGCACCTTGGTTTACAAAGGCATGTTGTTGGCCGATCAACTTAAGGACTACTTCCCAGATCTTGAAAATCCAGCGTTAGAAAGCGCCTTAGCCTTGGTGCACTCGCGATTTAGCACCAACACATTTCCCGCTTGGGGCTTGGCCCACCCTTATCGTTATTTGGCTCACAATGGTGAAATTAACACCTTAAAGGGTAATCGCAATTGGATGGCTACTCGCCAACAAATGTTTCAGTCAGAATATTTTGGCGCAGACATCAAAAAATTATTTCCCATCATTACTCCCGATGGCAGCGATTCATTTTCGTTAGATAATGCCCTCGAACTTCTCCATATGGGAGGGCGAAGCTTGCCTCATGCGATGCTGATGCTCATCCCCGAGGCATGGCAAGGTAATCCTGGTATGGATCCTAAAAAGAGAAATTTTTACGAATACCATGCCACCACGATGGAACCGTGGGATGGGCCAGCCTGTGTGGCCTTTACCGATGGGCAGGTGATTGGCGCGGTGTTAGACCGCAACG
This sequence comes from Deltaproteobacteria bacterium, assembly GCA_016183235.1. Classification (NCBI taxonomy): domain Bacteria; kingdom Pseudomonadati; phylum Myxococcota; class Myxococcia; species Deltaproteobacteria bacterium. The sequence goes on along the minus strand of JACPFA010000003.1, from coordinate 17,700 downwards.
GGCTTAGACCTTCGCGGTTCATGGTAACAAGCGATGATGTTTTGATTATGGCCTCCGAAACCGGGGTTTTAGATATTCCCGATGAAAAGGTGGTGCAAAAGGGGAGGCTCCAACCTGGCAAAATGTTGTTGGTTGATATTGCCAAAGGTCGATTGGTGAGTGACGAAGAAATTAAACAAGAACTGGCGCAAAGCCATCCTTATGATGAATGGGTCCGTCAGGTTGTGGATTTTAAAGATCTGCCTGCGGCAAAACAAAGTGGCGCTCCAACCGATTTTAACAGTTTACTGACTCGGCAAAAGATTTTTGGTTACACCACCGAAGATTTACGCATGATCCTCCAGCCCATGGTAGAAGCAGGTCAGGAGCCTATTGGTTCTATGGGCACCGACACGCCCATTGCGGTTTTGTCAGACCAAGCCCCGTTGCTTTTTTGGTATTTTAAACAACTCTTTGCGCAAGTGACGAATCCGCCCATCGATCCCATTCGCGAAGAATTGGTGATGTCGCTCGTTGGCTATTTAGGTTCAGAGGGGAATTTGCTGGATGTGGGTTCTAGTCATTGTCATCGGATTCGTTTGAAAGAACCACTGTTGTTTAACCCGGATCTTGAGAAATTGCGTGAAGTAGCTACTAATGGGTTTAAGTCTAAAGCCTTACCCATTTTGTTTGAAAAAAATGACGATGCTAAAATACTTCATAAAAATCTTAGAGAAGCCTTGGCGAATTTGTTTGCTCAAGCCAAACGCGCTATTTTGGAAGAAAAGTGTAATCTCATTATCATCAGTGACCGAGGCGCTGATGCAAAGCATATCCCCATTCCTTCTCTGTTAGCAACCTCAGGGCTGCATCATTTTCTCATTCAGGAGCGTTTGCGTACTTACTGTTCTATCATTGTTGAGAGCGGCGAGCCACGCGAAGTGTCGCATTTTGCCTTGCTCATTGGTTATGGTGCCAATGCCATCAATCCTTATTTGGCTTTAGAATCTTTAGAAGATCTGCAACGCGAAGGTTACTTAGATCCTAAATATAAAACCCCAGAAATTTTTGAAAAATACCGTAAGGCGGTTAATAAGGGTTTATATAAAGTTTTTTCTAAAATGGGCATCTCGACTTTTCAAAGTTATAATGGTGCCCAGATCTTTGAGGCCATTGGTTTAAATCGCTCAGTGATCGATCAATATTTTACGGGCACTATTTCTCGTTTAGAAGGCGTGGGTCTTGAGGTGCTGGCCAAAGAGGCTTATTTGCGCCACCGTGTGGCCTATCCCCAAGTGGCTATGAATGTCGCTGAACTTCCGGTGGGTGGGCAATACCATTTTCGGGTTCGCGGTGAATATCATTCTTGGAATCCTGAGAGTGTGGCGATCATGCAACGGGCCGTGCGAGAAAATCGTTATGAAACTTTCAAGACATTTTCACAGATCATCAATGAGCAAAATCAACATCTTTGCACCTTACGGGGTTTGTTAAAATTTAAACCGCAAAAATCAATTCCTTTAGCAGAGGTTGAACCGGTTAGTGAAATTGTCAAACGTTTTGCCACGGGTGCCATGTCTTTTGGCAGCATTAGCAAAGAAGCCCACGAAACTTTAGCGATTGCGATGAATCGCATCGGCGGCAAAAGCAATACCGGTGAGGGTGGGGAAGAACCCGAAAGATTTATTCCCTTACCCAATGGTGATTCGAGACGTAGTGCCATTAAGCAAGTGGCCAGCGGGCGTTTTGGTGTAACCACCCATTATTTAGTGAATGCCGATGAGTTGCAAATTAAAATGGCTCAGGGTGCAAAGCCTGGCGAAGGGGGTCAGTTGCCGGGCCACAAAGTTGATCGGGTCATTGCACGAACTCGCTATTCAACCCCGGGGGTTGGGCTTATTTCGCCACCCCCGCATCACGATATTTACTCGATTGAAGATTTAGCTCAGCTTATTTTTGATTTGAAAAATGTCAATCCTCAAGCGCGCATTACGGTAAAATTAGTGGCGGAATCAGGAGTAGGGACGGTCGCGGCTGGCGTGGCCAAGGCTCATGCCGACATGATTTTAATTTCAGGCTACGATGGTGGTACCGGAGCAAGCCCGCTTTCTTCGATCAAGCACGCAGGGATTCCCTGGGAAATTGGTTTAGCCGAAACCCAACAAATTTTAGTTGCACAAAATTTGCGTAGCCGAACCGCCATTCAAACCGATGGCCAATTAAAAACCGGCCGTGATGTGATCATTGCAACTTTGTTAGGGGCCGAAGAGTTTGGTTTTGCCACGGCACCGCTCGTGGCTACCGGTTGTATTTTGATGCGCAAATGCCATCTCAATACTTGCCCCGTGGGCATTGCCACACAAAATCCTGAATTAAGGAAAAAATTTACCGGGACCCCTGAGCACGTCATTAATTATTTCTTTTTTGTAGCAGAAGAAATTCGAGAACTGATGGCTCAATTGGGTTTTCGCCGCTTGGTGGATATGGTGGGAAGAACCGATGTGTTAGATGTTGACGCAGCGGTTAATCATTGGAAGGCAAGAGGTCTTGATTTAAGCCCAGTGCTCTATCGCCCGCGTGCAGCCAGTGAGGTGGGCACCCATTGTCAGATGAAACAAGACCATGGCATCGACAAAATTTTAGATCATGAACTTATTGCCAAGGCCCAACCCGCCATTGAAAAGGGTGAATTTGTGCAGTGGGAAATGCCCATCCGTAACATCCATCGTACCACGGGTGCCATGCTCAGTGGAATTTTAGCCAAAAAATATGGGCCGCAAGGGCTACCCGATGCAACCATCAAAGTTAAATTCAAAGGTTCGGCCGGCCAAAGTTTTGGGGCTTTTTTAATGAGCGGGGTTGAATTTACGGTTGAAGGCGATACCAACGATTATATGGGCAAGGGTTTGTTTGGGGGCCGCATTATTGTTTATCCACCTAAAGATTCGAAGTTTGTGCCTGAACAAAATATTATTGTGGGCAATGTGCTATTGTATGGTGCTATCCGTGGAGAGGCCTTTATTCGTGGCTTAGCGGGCGAGCGTTTTTGTGTGCGCAACTCAGGGGCCACGGCCATTGTCGAAGGATTAGGCGATCATGGTTGTGAATATATGACGGGTGGTCGCGTGGTAGTGATTGGCCCGGTGGGGCGTAATTTTGCAGCGGGCATGAGTGGTGGGGTCGCTTATGTGTTAGATGAGCAGGGGGATTTTCGCTCAAAATGTAACTTGGAATTGGTAGCGTTAGAAACCCTTGATAGTAACGATGAAAAATTTGTGAAACAGCTTATCATGCGTCATGAGCAATATACTGACAGCACAGTGGCAAAAAGAATTTTAAAAGATTGGGATCATTACCTAGCGAAGTTTTTGAAGGTCATGCCCACCGACTATAAGCTGGCCTTAAAAGAACTAGAAGAAGAAGGCGAGACAGATACAAAGGTGGCTTAAAGCAATGGGAAAGTTAACAGGATTTTTAGAATTTCCAAGGGAATTACCCCCTGAAGAGCCGGCCAAACAACGGGTCAAGCACTACCACGAGTTTGCTCAAAAATTATCCGAAGAAAAAATTCGCGAGCAAGGGGCACGTTGTATGGATTGTGGCATTCCCTTTTGCCACACCGGTTGCCCGCTGGGTAATATTATCCCTGAGTGGAACGATTTAGTTTATCGCAACGAATGGGAAGAGGCCTCCATTCGTTTACATTCCACCAATAATTTCCCGGAAGTTACCGGGCGGGTCTGCCCCGCACCTTGCGAAACCGCTTGTGTGTTGGGAATTATTGAACCGCCGGTGACCATCAAAAATATTGAAAAATCTATTGCCGACAAAGCCTTTGGTTTAGGCATCATTAAACCCGTGCTGCCTATCCGTAAAACGGGCAAAAAAGTGGCCGTGATTGGTTCGGGGCCTGCGGGGTTAGCTTGTGCTCAGCAATTGGCCAGGGCTGGCCATGATGTGACCGTGTTTGAAAAAAGCGATCGGATTGGTGGTTTATTACGTTATGGGATCCCCGATTTTAAAATGGAAAAGGCCATCATCGATCGTCGCATGGCCCAAATGCAAAAAGAAGGGGTACAATTTAAAACCAATGTTCATATTGGGGCGCAACTCAAGGCCGATGAATTAAAAAAGCAGTTTGACGCCGTGGTATTGGCCATGGGGGCCGAAGCTCCTCGCGAATTGCATATTCCAGGCCGAGACTTGCCCGGGGTTCATTTAGCCATGGATTACTTAACCCAAAATAATAAACGCGTTGCTGGTGATAAGCTTGATACTGCTCAAGCCATCTTCGCCAAAGACAAAGTTGTGATTGTCATTGGAGGCGGCGATACCGGTTCGGATTGTGTGGGTACTGCCAACCGTCAGGGTGCCAAAGAAGTTCATCAGTTTGAAATTATGTCGCGGCCACCCGAAGCCCGTGATCCCAGCACTCCCTGGCCTTATTGGCCTTATATGTTGCGTACTTCTTCTTCCCAAGAAGAGGGTTGCGAGCGACAATGGAGTTTGTTGACCAAAAAATTCTCAGGGGAGGCCAAAGTCGAAAAGTTGCATGGGGTTAAAGTCGAGATGAAAAAAGATGCTTCGGGCAAAATGCAATTGGTAGAAATCCCAGGGAGCGAATTTGAAATAAAAGCCGATCTCGTGTTGCTTGCCATGGGTTTTGTGTCGCCCGTTAAGAACGGGTTACTTGAGCAGCTCGGGGTGCAATACAATGAAAAAAGTGCAGTGAAAATCAACAGTCAACGCATGACATCCGTTCCAGGAGTTTTTGCAGCTGGCGATGTATCGCGGGGGGCATCACTCGTGGTATGGGCCATTGCCGATGGGCGCCAAACTGCCCGTGAAGTAGACAAATACCTCATGGGTTCCACCGACCTCTTATAATAATACTGTCATTGCGAGCGAGCCCCATTGGCGAGCGTGGCAATCTTCCTTTTTATTCTTCATTTCATCTGCAAATAGAGTCACGTCTTTTTGAAGTAGGCTCAAAACCACTGGAGAACTCGCGCCCGGTCGGCCTAGAAGGGCCTCTGTCATTGCGAACCCCTTTAGGGGTGAAGCAATCTTCAATTTTAAAATGTTGGAGATTGCCACGCTCGCAAACGATGCTCGCTCGCAATGACAGAGACCCTCATAGGCCGACCGGGCGCGGGCTCTCCATTGGCCTCTCCCTACCTCGAAAAGACTTCGCACAAATATTTCTCAATTTCATTTCCGCATCTTGACGTGCGAAAATCTTTTTGTAAGAGTTCTGCATCATGCCAAGTGTAAGTTCTTCGACAAAAAAACCTTCCGTGTGTTTGGTAACCTTGGGGTGCTCCAAAAATCTTGTCGATTCTGAAATGATGTTGGGGTTTTTAAAACAAGAAGGGTTTCATCTTTCTACTCAGCCCGAAAAGAGCGATGTAATTGTGGTGAATACCTGTGGTTTTGTCGAAGATTCCAAACGCGAATCGATCAATCAAATTTTAGAAATGGCAGAACACAAAGCTAAAGGGCGAGCTAAACTATTGGTGGCTTCGGGGTGTTTAACGCAGCGCTATTTAAAAGAGCTCGAGTTAGAAATTCCCGAAGTAGATTTATTTGTGGGCTTGGGTGAGTTTAATAAAATTGGCAAATTGCTCAAACAAAAATTGGGCGGCAGTGAAATTATTGCTCGCAGTTATGTAAGCGATAAGCAAATTTTGCCTGACCCTGATGCCCCCAGGGTTTTATCAACCCCGCGGCATTACGCTTACGTGAAAGTTTCTGAAGGTTGCAATCATCGCTGTAGTTTTTGCGTGATTCCTCATATTCGTGGCAATTTACGCAGCCGCCCCATCGATTCAATTGTAGAAGACATGCGCCGTCAGCATGCAATGGGGGTCAAAGAATTTAATTTTATCGCCCAAGATTTAAACGAGTATGGTTTTGATTTAAAAGACCAAACCAATCTCACACGTCTCATTGCTGAAGTTGAAAAAATTCCCGGCAAATTTTGGGTGCGATTTCATTATATGTATCCGTTAGAATTTACCGGCCCACTTATTGAAGCCATCAAAAATTCTTCTAAAGTTGTTCCCTACATTGATATGCCCTTGCAACATGTGAGTGATCGCATTTTGCTTTCTATGAAGCGAGGCTCAGGTTCTCGTTACATTCGCCAATTATTGGCCAAACTTAATCAGGCCATTCCTGAAATTACATTGCGCACCACTTTTATTGTGGGTTATCCGGGCGAAACCGAAACCGAGTTTCAAGAACTTTTAGATTTTATCAATGAAGGGCATTTTGCACACGTGGGTGCTTTCAAATATTCCGATGAAGAAACCACTGCTGCAGCCAAATTACCCGGTCGTATTCCCGACGAAGTCAAACAAGAGCGCTACACTCAGCTTATGCAGGCGCAAAGCGACATTTCATTGGCTAAAAATCGTGAAAAGGTAGGCAAAGTTTTTGAAGTGCTTTCCGAAGGCGTAAGCCCCGAGCACGAATGGGTCATGCAAGCCCGCTTAACCTGTCAAGCCCCTGAGGTTGATGGGGTGACCTATCTTTCGGAATGTGTGCCTGGTTCAGCCCAACAAGGCGAATTTCTTAAGGTCAAAATCACCGAAGCCCATGAATATGATCTGGTCGCCCAACCTGTCTCTTAAAATATAAATAAAATCAAATACTTAACACTAACAACTTGCCTTAACCCCAGGTAATCTTTAGAATACTTATACGTCATCCCGGCCTTGAGCCGGGATCCAGGCGTTTTAAATTTTATGGGGCACCTTAAAGGGGGTTAGCGTGAAAGGGTCAAATTATTTCCGATTTTCTTTAGTCTTAGCAGCTTTAATCCTACAAATAACAATTAATGGTTCTATCGGTTGTGGCGGTGGCACCACAACGACTGGCAGCACCGGTTGTACCGATTGCGATTTCTTTGTCGTTGAAAATTTTGATGGAACTGCTGATGCGGGCAAACTTTCGCGAGTTGACCCCAGCGTTCCGAGTAAAGAAACCGTAGTGAGTGGCCTCACCAACCCCATTGATTTTGTGGTGGCAACCAGTAGCTATGGCTATTTATCCGCTTGCCCCGGTGCCCTTGATGGCACGAGTGGAGGGCAAGTATGGCGGGTGGACTTTGAAACTAATACCAAAGTCACTGTTGCCGATACCACCTCTCTTGTTTGTCCTAAAGGAATTGATGTTCAAGCCAATATTACGGGTACTAATTATGGTTGTAGCGCAACCGTGCAAGACGTGGTTCTCATTGCCGATGAAGGTCCCACGGATGGCGGTACCATTTGGGCATTATGTGTTACTGATGCAGAGCTTCATGGGATTGTAGCCAGTTCGGTTTTAGAAAATCCACGAGGCGTTGCTTTTCAATCAGAGAGTGTCTTTGTGGCTGTAGGCAAACAACCCAGCGATTCCACCGTGGGGGGCTTAACACAGTACAACGTTGCAACGCTTACCGCAGATCTTCTCTCCGATTCCAATTCATGTCTTGGTGCAACCTGTTATTCTTCCAACCTCAAAGATATGACCATCGATTCCAACGGAAGTATTCTTATTGTCGATGCCAACCTAACGGGTGTTGATGGGATGATTTTTAGACACGTATCAGGTACCGGCACGGCTCTGGTGCAAGACGGCCTCGATAATCCCCGAGATATTTTGCCGACTGGCAAAGAAAATTATCCTTATTTTATTACCGAATACACTCAAGGCAGTGTGATGAATTGCCCATTATTGACAGGTTTATCAACCTCGACATGTTCAAATCTTTTGGGTAGCTCAGTGAGCCTGGATCACCCCGAAGGTATTGCTGACGTGCCATAAAATAAATAGTCTGTCATTGCGAGCAATGTCATCCCCCGGCTTGACCGGGGGACCCATGATGCCGAGCGTGGCAATCTTCCTTTTTATTCTGCCAATTTTCGTCACGTCTTTCTGAATCGGGCAGAGACTCCCTCAACCACAGCGAAGTGGTTTCGGGTAGCCTCTTCCCGCTTCAGAAAGACTTCGTGCAATTAATGATAATGCTATCCATGTCATTGCGAGCGCAGCAGGGCGAAGCAATCTCCTACCTCCTAAAATAATTATTTACCTAAAAATTTAGGCAGGTTAAGACTGCCTTCCATGCAAATTTCCAAAGCCCGCATCGACGAACTCAAAGAAATCGCCCGCCACTTAAGGATCGATTGTCTTAAAATGCTTCATAAGGCCAAGAGCGGTCATACCGGTGGGCCGCTAGGCATTATGGATATGATGACGGCGTTGTATTTTGAAGTCATGCGGCAAGATCCAAAAAATCCCACTTGGCCCGATCGCGATCGTTTTATCTTAAGCAATGGCCACACTTGTCCTGCCCTTTATGTTATTTTGGCCAAGCTTGGGTATTTCCCAGCAGACGAGCTCAGTCATCTACGTCAATTAGGTTCTGCCTTGCAGGGCCACCCTAAGCTTAAAGTGGAGTGGGGCATTGAAATGTCAACGGGTTCTTTGGGCCAAGGCATGTCGGTTGGCAATGGCCTTGCCTTGGCGGCTAAACTTGATCGCAAAGACTATACGGTTTATTCCATGCACTCCGATGGTGAGGCCCAAGAAGGGATGTTTTGGGAAGGTGCCATGTTCGCAGGTTTTAGAAAACTCGACAACCGCATTTGCCTACTCGATTGGAACAACATTCAGATCGACGGTTACAACGATCAAATCAAAGACGTTTCTCCCTTAGATGAAAAATTACAGGCCTTTGGTTTTCATGTGCAAGTGATTGATGGCCACGATATGGCACAAATTCTGTCAGCATTGACCGAGGCCAAACAAATCAAAGGCAAACCTAAAATGATCGTAGCCAAAACTATTTTAGGCAAAGGGGTTTCAATTTTTGAAAATAAACCTAAGTATCATGGCGTAACCCCGAGCGATGAAGAATTAAAAATTGCCTTAAAGGAATTATCTTGTCATCGCGAGGAGCCCGTAGGGCGACGTGGCGATCTCAAATTAGGAGAAATTTAATGGAAATCGCAACCCGCGACGCCTATGGCAAAACATTAGCTGAAATTGGGGCAGAAGATCCGCGGATTATTGTGCTCGATGCTGATTTGTCTTGTTCCACCAAAACACAAATCTTTGCGCAAAAATTTCCCGAACGTTTTTTTAATATGGGGGTGGCTGAGCAAGACATGATGGGCACGGCAGCCGGGTTAGCCCTAGCTGGCAAAATTCCCTTTGCCTCAACCTTTGCGGTCTTTGCAACCGGGCGGGCTTGGGAAGTCGTGCGTAATTCAATCGCTTACCCTAAGTTAAATGTAAAAATTTGTGCTTCACATGCTGGCCTAACGGTGGGTGAAGATGGGGCGAGCCATCAAGCCATTGCTGATGTGGCTCTCATGCGCGCCATCCCTAATATGACTGTCTTAGTTCCATCGGATGGCCCTGAAACCGAAGCCATGATTCGAAAGATCGTTGATTATCCCGGGCCTGTGTATGTGCGCTTAGGCCGAGCCAAAGTGCCCGTGATTCATGAAGGGGGTTGCGATTTTTCCATTGGCAAGGGTCAAGTGTTGCGGGAGGGCAAAGATTTTGCCATAGTAGCAACGGGTTTAATGGTGGCCTATGCCTTGCAAGTGGCTAAAAATTTAAGTCAGCGGGGCATTGAAGCAACGGTGGTGAACATGTCAACCATCAAACCCATCGATGAAGCGTTACTAAAACAATTGGCCCAAAAATTTTCTTTGTTGGTGACCGTAGAAGAACATTCGATTATCGGTGGTTTAGGCTCAGCTGTAGCTGAAACACTCTCCGAAGTTCAACCCGTAAAAATTAAGCGTATCGGAGTGCGTGATCAATTTGGTCAATCAGGCACTTATCAAGATGTATTGCATTATTATCAACTAGATCCCGAAGGAATTGAAAAACAAATTTTAGCGGTCTTATGACATTTGTCATTGCGAGCCCAACGGGCGTGGCAATCTCACCGGTTATACACGGAAAGATTGCGGAGCCTGCCCTGAGGTTTTACGAAGGGTCTCCTCGCAATGACAAGAGAGAGTTCATGAAAAAAATCATTCTTCAATTGTTATTAATTTGTTCTATTAGCGTTCCCCCTTTAGCCCACGCTATTCCCTCTAAACTCTACGAGCCACTCTCTCTCTTCGCCAAAATTTTATATTTAGTCGAGAGCGATTATGTTGAACCCGTCGATGAGCAAAAGCTCATCGAGGGTGCCATTCAAGGCATGCTCAACTCCCTCGATCCACATTCAATTTATTTATCTCCGGAATACTTTAAAGAACTACAAGTCGATACCACAGGAAAGTTTGGTGGTATTGGCATTGAGCTGGGTAGCAAAAATAATATTTTAACAGTCGTTTCCCCCATTGAAGATACTCCAGCCTTCCGTTCGGGGATTAAAGCAGGTGACAAAATTATTCGCATTAACGGCAAGAGCACCAAAAATATGCCCATTCAAGAGGCCGTGCGTTTGTTGCGAGGGCCGCAGGGTTCCAAGATTACTTTAACCATTTATCGCGAAGGCGCCCCCGACTTCAAAGAAATCCACATTACCCGCGAAATTATTCGCATTAAAAGCGTCAAGTTTGAAAAATTGGAAAATGGGATTGGATTGATTCGTTTGGTGGCCTTTCAAACCGATACAACTTCTGAACTCAAGCGGGCCTTAAATGAACTCAAAACGCGAGATAGTGATTTTAAAGGATTGATTTTAGATTTGCGCAACAACCCAGGCGGTCTTTTAGAACAGGCCGTACAAGTGTCCGATTTATTTTTAACCTCAGGCGTTATTGTTTCAACCAAGGGTAGGCGACAACCCGAAGAAGTGCATGCTGCGGTGGCCGAAGATACTGAGCCCCATTATCCCATCGTGATTTTGATCAACAAAGGTTCAGCCTCGGCCTCTGAAATTTTGGCTGGGGCCTTGCAAGACCACAAACGAGCGACCATCATTGGCGAAACTTCTTTTGGTAAGGGGAGTGTGCAAACGGTCATTGAGTTGGAAGGTCAACGTGGTTTGAAACTCACCATCGCTAAATATTATACCCCCAGCGGCAAATCGATTCATGGCATAGGCATCAAGCCTAATTTTTATGTCACCAATCCTAAAGAATTTGAACAAGCCGTAGAAACCCAACCCCAAACTAAGTTAGACCAGCAACGCCTTGCCGCCATTGCCTATCTTACAACTCACAAAATTCCCAGAGAATGGGTGAGCAAAGCCCCCAAAGGCAAGAAGAATCACGACGATAATGGTGAGTAGTGACATTGTGAACCCTAAAAAGATCACACGAGAAAATTATTCATTAAAAATCGAATGGGCCGATGGGCATCAAAGTGAATTAACGGTGAGTTACCTGCGCCGCAAGTGCCCATGCGCTCAATGTAAGCAACTGCGTGGAGCATCTCATGATGGTACCATCGAAATAGACGAACATTTAACAGAACCAATCCATTTCAAATCTTATCAACGCGTAGGCCATTACGCCTTGCAGTTTGAATTTTCCGATGGGCATAAAGATGGGATTTTTAGTTTCGACTATCTGCGCAAGCTTTGCATCTGCGATCACTGTCATCCCCGCGAAGGCGGGGACCCATGATGATGAAGCAATCTTCCACTTTAATAAAGTAAATATTTCTTCCGAACAGCTTTAAACTTTTCAATTTCTTCTCCAAACCCCGCACACATCTCCTTCAACGTAGCCCCTCGTTCAATTTGTTCACGAAACTCAAGCCCCCCCATTAACAAATCAATCGCTGGTTTATCTTCGACAAATTCATAGGCTCCTACGCGCCAGGCAAAATTTTTGGGCCACAAATCATGAATGGCTTTAATAACCGCCATCCCGGTTAGCAAAGGCAAAAATGAACGGCGCCGTGTCACATGGATTTGTGCGCCACCACAAACGACACCTGCATGTTTTTGAAATTGAGGTTTAAAAAAAGCCGGTCGAAATTTTACACTAGGTAATCGAAATTCGTTAAGCCGATTCACTAACTTTTGTGGGTCGATAAAAGGTGCACCAAAAATTTGAAAGGGCAGCGTGGTGCCTCGGCCTTCTGAAATTTCGGTGCCTTCTAATAAACACATGCCTGGATACACCACGGCGGTGTCTACTGTGGGCATGTTAGGGCTGGGCGCCACCCAGGGATAATCTAATTCATCAAAATAACGGCGCCGATGCCAACCCTTCATGGGTATTACGGTTAATTCACATTTCTTGTCATTGCGAGGCAAGCCCGCCGAAGCAATCTCAGTATTAAAAAATTGTGCCAGCTCTCCAATCGTCATTCCATGCCGGTTTGGCAGGTTATAGGCCCCGACAAAAGAATGATAACCAGGTTTAATTAAATTACCTTCTAGATGATGCCCGTTGATGGGATTAGGCCGATCCAACACACACACCTGCGTTTGGGTAAGGCTCGCCACTTCCATGCAAAAGGCCATGGTGTAAATAAAGGTGTAATACCGTGAGCCAACATCTTGCAGGTCAACCACTAAAACATCTAAATCTTCTAACCATTCTTTTTTGGGCCGCAACGAAGCTAAATCTTTGCCATACAAACTTTTGACTTCACAACTTTCCACCCCTTCCATGTCTTGGGCTTCACCATGCAGGCCATGTTCAGGGCCAAATAATCGCACCACATTAATATGTGCGGCTTTCAAAACTTCGATGGCGGAAAAGAGTTTTTTATTGATCGAGGCTGGGTGACAAAGCAATCCCACTCGTTTGCCAGGGAGTAATTTTGGAAATTGTTTCAACAAACGATCAAGGCCGGTGAGGATCATTGAAAAATTCCTAGTTTAAGATTTTGAGAACGATCGTTAAGCTCTAACCATTTTGCTGGTAAACTTTGATATTGAACATCTAATTTTGCAAGCCCGGTACGCAACAAGTGTTCTTGGAGGGTGCTGCCATCTTCGGCCATTACAATGGCGTGCGGTTCTTCAGAAGAATCCACTGGCTGTAAGGCTAAAAAAGACAATTTCTTACCGTGTACCCATGTTTGATTTAATTTTTGTAATTCATCGACAACTTTTTTTTCTTCATCAGGGCTATAGGGCACCAAAGCATAGAGCGGAAATTTTTGCACCAGGTCGGTAAAAATTTTATCAAATAAAGGGTCTTTTGCTTTTCGCATGACAAAAGAAAGATTCATTTGCGCATCAATATTTTTGCCGATGATCGTAGCAGGGGAGGGAGAAATTTCATGATTTAGTTGTTTAGCCAAGTGTAGATAAATGTCGTGACGAGCCTCGTAAGAATCTAGTTTGTAAGTACTTAGCATGAGTTCTTTGAATAAAAAGATGAAAGTATCATCGTCAAAATCTCGGGTCGTTTTTTTAAATTCACTTAAATTAGTTAACACATTTTCTAAATCGGTCTCAGCTTGGTTGTAAAGTTGTAGCACTTCATGATTAAGCCGCCGGTTGGTAAGCGTAGGTATATTTTCGGCATCCCGCAGATAGGTTTGCGTGGCGATGAGCAAAGAATTGGCACAATCAAAAAGTTGGTCAAACAAAAGTTGATCGGGCAATTGAGGGTCATCGAGACGCGCCAACATCCCTTGCAATATATTTTTAACCTCGTGTAAACGATCCCTGGCCTCTTGTAGCGAGGCATAGTCTTTCCCAAAACGATAAATTAAATCCCCCCGGTGATAATTCTGAAAGGCCTTAGCCAGGGTTAAAATTTCATGTTTCGTCATTTCAACTAAGGGGTTGGCTGGTTTTTTATAAAAAACGAAATAACCAATGCCTATGGCAATGATCAATCCAATAAAGAATAAACCTAGTGTCTTCTTTTTCATGTTTGTGGTGCAATCCATGTCATCCCGGGCTTGACCCGGGATCCATGATGATAAAGCAATCTTCCCTATCTTTAAAATTTCTTAACTACCCGAAACTTCTTGTTCTTAATGACGATAACAGGTTAGATGGTCAAGGCAAATTTATAGAGGGATCTTATGAAACTTATTAAAAATACAATGATTTTCCTGAGTCTCTTCGTGGGATTTAGTTTTACTTCCCATGCCCAAACCTACGGTTATTACGGAGGCTTCAACCCCTATCCGCTCGCTTATTATGGTGCCTACGGCCCCTCAATTTGGAGCCAAATGTCTAAAACCGATAAAGCCTATGTGGCCGTCAATACCTTCTTTAATACGGTTGATTATGCGGTTGGCACTTATCAACGCCACCAAGCCTTTGAACAACAACTCATGCAACGCAACCAACAAATCGAAGATTATAAAAGCATGCAAAATTACTATTACCAGGGCATCCCACCATTCAGCCCCTACACCCCTGCCGGTAAACCTCGTAATCCTAAAATTACCTGGGACGACGTAGAAAAAATTCGGCCTTAATGTCGTGTATCCTCGTCATTTTCCAAATACAAACACACCAATCAAGATAAGCACCGCAATCACCACCCGATAATACGCAAAGATCCGATAAGAATATTTCTGTATAAAATAAAGTAGATACTTAATTGCCAACATGCCTGATAACGCACTCATGATAATGGCAAGCGTGGCATTAAAATCGGGGTGAAAGTCTTTGAGCTTCAATACCACCGCGCCAGCGGTGATGGGGGTAGAGAGTAAAAAAGAAAACCGAGCTGCCGAAACCCGATCAATTTTTAACCCCCGTGCCATAGTGATGGTAATGCCCGATCGGCTTGTCCCTGGGATTAAGGCTAGCACTTGTGCAGTACCGATCAAGAGGCCATCTTTCAATTTCATATCTTTCATTGTTCTCGATTGCGGCAAGTAGCGATCGATTACCGCGAGCAAAATGCCGGCTAGAGCTAATTGGGTAGCAATGAGGATGGGGCTGCGGAAAATCGTTTCAGCATAATCTTCTAAACATAATCCCCCAATGACCCCTGGAATAGTAGAAAGAATAAGATACCAAATCATCTTTTCTTCGTAGCCATAATTTTTAGGATTTTTTTTAAGAGAACGCACCCAGGCCTGGCCTAATCTCCACCAATCTTTATAAAAATAGAGCAGCAAAGCCAGCAAGGTTCCAAAGTGCAGAGCGACATCAAAGGTGAGCCCCGGATCTTCAAAGTGCAATACCCAGGGCAATAAAATTAAGTGCCCCGAACTCGAAATAGGTAAAAATTCACTCAAACCCTGGATAATTCCCAGTAAAATGGCATGAAAAGGAGTCATGAAATCTTTAATAAATTCAAAATGTTATATTTGTAAAGCATAAAAAGTCACACAAAGCCAAGTTTACCCTTCAATCTATGCTTATTAGTTGTCATAATTACAGTTGTCGTCGTTCCCCTGTCATCCCGTCATCCCGGGCTTGACCCGGGATCCATGATGATGGGTATGGACTAAAAGCCGATAGGGAGATTCCAATGAAGAAAAAATTATTTCTTTTAGGTTTGAGTTTGTTCCTCTTAGGTGGAACCATAGCTTGCACCGAAGCTGAGCAACAGGTTACGCCACCCGACGATCACGATCAACAAAAAGTTGATAACAATGCACCAGATGGCAACGTGAACGTGTTACCCCCGGGCGTAAAACCAGAAGACGCCGGCCCCTCAACCGAAAGCGAAGATCCACTATTGAATTTATAATAGATGTCATTCTGAACCCAGCAGGGTGAAGAATCTTCCATTTCAGTCTTTCGTCATCCCGGGCTTGCCTGCCCTGGACCCCGATCCGGGGACCCGGGATCCATCATCTCCCAACCTCAAACACGTTCGAAACAATCTCCCCCGGCATCTTTGCATAATCACGCTTATTACAAAAAGTAATTTTGATTTGATATCGCCCAGCTTCCAATTTTTTTTCAGGCAAATGAATAGATAATTGCCTTCCCTCCGATCGATTCTTCAACGTCATACAAGCATTCAAGTTTGTCATATCACTTCGCAAATCAAGTTTAAGAGATTTATTTTTTGACTCTACCGTTACAGTTTTATTAACATCAATCGGATAATTAGTGACCCGCATAAATTGCAGATCAATTTTTTCACCCAAAAAATAAATATCTTGGGTGGTTTGAATGATAATTTTTTCATTTTCTTGTGGCGCTTGGGATTCTGTTTTCGAGGTGTTTTGATCCCACCAGCGCGCCGGGCCCGTATCAAGATGAAAATGCTGTGACCCGTAATATCCAATCCCACAACATTGCCAATCTCGCACGGTGGCAAATATTTTTTGCGAAGAAGCACCTTGCAAATATAAATCCGCCGCCGCCCCTTCAATATGCATGCTACTCATGGCCGCCAGTTTGCCTTTTTTTCGCAAGCTCTGATTTGCATTGGGGCTACGATACCCCGAGCGTATCGAGAAGGCCCCATGATTAAATTGCTCTTGCAAATAATCGAGCATTTCAATGAAACGCAGCGAAAGCCTTTCATAAGGCAGGGCCCAAGGCGCCCCAAAAGCCCGGTGAATTTCCTTTAACCCTGGTTCAAGATAATTCCCTTGCACATCCCGAAACCGAATCTTACGATCAAGCACCAAAACTCCATCCCCAGCATAAAAAAACCGGCTTTGCTTTATCGAAAAACCTTGAGCCGCTCCACTTATAAGTACAACTAAAAAAATAACGCAAATAAAGCGTATTTTAAACATGTACCCCCCTAGCAAAGCCGCCCCACAGAATCAATACAATGCCACAAAACCCCCTTGAGTCCCGCTATGGAACCATATATAGCAGGCAACGAGGGAGCAAAGTGCCATGTCAAGCCTATCATGTCATTCAGAGCCCAGCAGGGCGAAGAATCTTCCGTTTTACTTCTGTTTTCTTCTTCTTTTCTTCACTTCCTGCACCACCCCCTCAACACCCCATGACACCCTATCCATACCCATCCCCAGCCGATGGAGCCAAGACCTAAGCGCTCAAGCCACCCCCTGGCTAGCCGCCCAACTACGCGTTTACGAATTGCCCACCCAAACCAAAGTCCACGATACTACCATGCAGGTCGATGAAATCACCGGCACCGTCAAAGCAAAGAGCTTCAAACTCCCCGGCGGCAAGACGTATAAATTCATCATCGAGTTTCAATATTTAACCCCAGGCCAGCCAATCGCCTTTGCCTACGCTGAAGTAGAAAAAGAGATCGGCGATGGTAACCCCGAAACCGTAAGCTTCACCAGCTCAGACATTCGTTATGAAGTCGACAAACAAGACCCCAATATCAGCGCATCGATAAGCCAAGGCATTTTGCCCGATTTAGACCCCGACAACGATGGCTGGAGTACTTACCAAGAATTGAAAGACAAAGTCAGCCCAACCGATAAGACAAGCGTCCCCCAACCACCAACCCTCAAGATCAGCACCGATCCCCAGCAAGGGCCCGATCTCATCATCACCCTCGATGGCGAAGACAACGCGCATGTGGAAGACATGAAGCTCACGGACCCGATCTGCGGAGTTACGAAACTGAGCGAGGTAACGGGAAGCGCCAATGGCAAAGTGACGAAACAAATCATTTATCGTTTAGATCTATTGAGTGTGAACAAAGATTTAACAACCAGACTACTACAGGGAACCATTAGTGATGGGGTAACGACCATACAATCCACTGGCGTGGATAAACAATTTGATAAACCCAGCGGTAATGAAAATCGCCCAGCCTTTGTTTTTACAGAACCTGAAGAAAATGCCGAACTAGAAGGGACTATCCAATTAAAGGGCATTGCCTGTGGAAGAGAAGAAATCCTATCAATAGGGGTTACTGCCAATGGTGAAGAACT
>JACPFA010000002.1 GCA_016183235.1 Deltaproteobacteria bacterium | reverse complement strand
TACGTTAAAAGCGAGTCGTTTGGCGACCACCGAAGAAAAATGCGATAAACAATGTGATGTGGCACAAGACTTCACCCCTACGATTATGGCATTCGATGGGGATGTGCCACGTTATGGAGTAGACACAACAGAGTCATTCACTTTACCGGGAAATAATTCAAAGGAATACCGGGTTAGAGCAATTGAATTAGATAATAATGGCCAAGAGACCACAACGATACCGATTGATGAAAAGAAATCCGGTGGGGAAAGTCTTCCTTTATCCAATTTAAAACCACGCAAAGACTACAAATTCAAGGTCGAAGAAACCAGTGGTGCTCAAATTCTCAATACTTTAGAAAAAATCGTAACCACCGGTGATACTGGGTTGGTGCTATGGCTACGCTTCAACGAAGATCCCAGCAAGAGCATCATGTGCGAAGGCGACGACAATCCAAGCAAAACCATTTGCGACTACAGCGGCAACAGCAACCATGGCATTCCACAAGGCGGGCCGCAGTGGCTTGAGCCCCCACAATCCGGGATTCTAGATGGTGCTTTTAAATTTGATGGAACCAATGACCAAGTGTTGATTGATAACGTGTCAGCCTTAAATCCTGATTCGGTTTCTGTAATTGCAGTTGTTACCAATATCGATAAATATTCTGAGCAGCAACTTGTTGATAAAAGACTTGATGGTGCCACTTATAATTTACGCCTTGCAGGAGATGGATTCTATCCATTGTATGTTCAGTTTGTGATCCTTAGTAGTGTGCAGGATTATTACCATATGACCAGCGACCGGTTGATTAATAACGATATTCCATATCATATTGCGGGCACTTTTGATCATGCTACGGGTGAGGTTGGAATATATTTAAATGGAGAACCAGTGACAACCTATTTAGATTTGGTGCCTGTAGACACCATTGGGCAAATTGACCGAAGTGTCAAATCAACGAGCAAGTTATTTATTGGAAATAATTCCTATGGCAATGCCAACTATTTTAGCGGAAATATGAGCGAAATTTTCATCTTTGACCGCCCGCTCTCTGCCGAAGAAGTAAACAAATATTACCTTTCCACCAGTGGCGACTAACCCAAACATAGTATTCTTTTGTCATTTTTAGCTTGAAAAGAAGGTATGCTTTTGTCATAATTTGCCTATGTTTAATAGAAAAATAGAAGCCGAACTGCACAATTGGAAGAATAAACAAAGGAGAAAGCCTCTCATTATCAGGGGTGCAAGGCAAACAGGCAAGACCACACTTATCAGAAAATTTGCGCGTCAATTTAAAAATTTTGTAGAATTGAATTTAGAAAAAGATTCAACATCAAAAATTTTTGCTAACATTAGAGACGCCAAGGAAACCATACAAAGCATCGAAGGAATTGTAAATCGAAGGATCATTCCTGGCGAAACGCTTCTTTTTCTAGACGAAATACAAAATTCAATCTCTGCCATAAAAATGCTTCGTTATTTTTATGAAGAAATGCCTGGTCTTCATATTATAAGCGCCGGTTCGCTTCTTGAAGTTCGAATGAAAAAAGAAGGCTGGTCTTTTCCTGTTGGAAGAGTGGAATTTTTGTATTTATACCCAGTCTCATTTTATGAATTTTTATCAGCGATTGGAGAGGATATCATTTTGGGATCTGTGTTAAAATGCGATCTGAATTTCCCATTACTAAAGCCATTGCATGATAAACTGCTTAGTTTGCTGGCGGATTATATGTTTGTCGGCGGCATGCCGGAAGCTGTCAATCAATACATTTCAGATCGCAATTTGCTATCCGTAAGAAAATACCATGGGACTCTATTTTCATCTTTTAAAGAAGATTTTGCAAAATACTCTAGCACCTCCGAAGTTGAATACTTAAAGCTGGTTTGGGATAAACTTCCCTTTGAAACCGGCAAACGTATTAAATATTCAAAACTTGCTGGTTCAAGCGCAAAGTCACGTGACATTTCAAAGGCATTCGATATTTTACATGAAGCCATGCTCGTTGAACGAATATTCCCCACCACATGCACAATGCCACCTCTTATAAAAAAAGAAAAGTCTGCACCGAAATCAATTTTTTTAGATATCGGGCTTTGCACCTATGTTGCAAATCTTACCAAAGACCAAATTTCTGAAAGGTTAATGTCTCCGATGTTTGGCGGAGGTTTGTTTGAAGAGTTTGTCGGGCAGGAATTTCTGGCAGACGACTCCAGCAACAGAAAATCTTTTTATTTCTGGGTTCGTGAAGAAAAGGGAACATCTTCTGAATTGGATTTTTTATTGCAGTCGGGTGAAGAGATTGTGCCAGTTGAAATAAAATCAGGTAGCCATGGTTCGCTAAAATCACTGCACCAGTTTTTGGCAAGAAGTTCAAGAAATCTCGGCGTGCGCATCTGGAGCGGACAACTGATGAAAGAAAACCACAAAGTCATTTTACACAACGGGAAAAGTCTGCAATACGAGCTTTTATCATTACCATTTTATCTGGTACCCAGGTTGAAGGAGTTCGTGTTGTTGCATGGGTGACCCCTACGGAAAATATTGATGCCTTGACATCATTAGCACAAAAACCCCCATGAGCCATAAAAAGTCTTGAATAATCATGTCCTATATGTATAATATGACTATATCTGATTAATAGGTGAAAATAAGTTATGCGTGAAGTGAGTTCAACCGAATTAGCCAGGCAACTCAGCCAAGTGCTTGACCTCGTTGAATCAAAAGGCGAGGAGATTGTCATTGTTAGAAATAAACAGCGGATTGCCCGTATCCTTCCTGGGCCTGTCCGCATGACCGCGTTAGAAGCACTTTCGGATCTTTATCGTACCCTTCCTGAACAGGCTGCCAAGGGTTGGGTCAAAGAAAGTCGCCATTCTTCCCTCGGTAAACAAAATTTAAACCTCCTAAAAAACCCATGGGATATTTAATTGATACCTGCATTTGGGTTGATGTTGAGCAAGGTGCCCTTGCAGCTGCCGATATTGCAGTTTACACTAAAAATGAACCTGTATTTATCTCCCCCGTCACCTTGGCTGAATTAAAATTTGGGGCAGAAATTACTAAACAACCTGATCTTAAACAAAAAAGACTTTCAGCCGTAAGCCGACTGATTCACAAACCTATTCTACGAATTGATGAAATGACAGGTATTATTTTTGGCACTTTATCGGCAGAGCTTAAAAAAACAGGCCGTGGCCACGAATTTCGTATTCAAGATTTGTGGATAGCAAGCCAGTGCGTGCAACATGGCATCAAGCTTATGACCCATAATCTAAAAGATTTTAAAGATATCCCTGGCCTAGAAATGGTCATTATTCGTAAATAGCTTGTTTGGATGGTATGAGACAAATTATTACCGGGAGCGTTGGGAGTGACCATGTGCATCTATTAGTATCAATTTCTCCACATCTGGTGGTGATCGGCTTGTTCAATACATGAAGGGGACGACGTCAAGGAAGTTACAACAGGGATTTTCGGAATTGTGGAAGCGGTATTGGGGTCAGCCCTTGTGGGCGAGAGGGTTTTTGTAGTGACGAGTGGGAATGTGACCGATGAAGTATGGATGGAGTACATTCGCAACCAGCGTGAAGAGGAGAAAGCGGACGATTTCAAGATAGTAGCTGCGTGAATCGGATGCAGGTTTAGCAAAACTTTAAAAATGACTGATTTAGAAACACAATTAAAGAAAGCCATAGAAGAATGTGTCCAGTTGCGAACTGAGAATGCCGCTTTGCGTCTGCAATTAGGAATTCAACCCGAAGTTGCCGATAAAAATACAGACGACAAACAATCTGCTGCACACAATACTTTATCGATAGAACAAAAAATCTCTTTGTTTCGCTCTTACTTTCGCGGTCGCGAAGATGTTTATGCTCTTCGCTGGGAAGGCAAAGACGGCAAAAAGGGTTATTCGCCCGCTTGTTCCCATGATTGGGGTTGTCCCGCTTGCTCTCATGATCGAAAAGCTAAGCGTTCACGATGTGAAAACAGAAAATTTCACACGCTTGCCGATCAAGCCATTCATGACCATCTTTCTGGAAAAACCACTGTTGGACTTTATCCTCTTTTGGCCGATGAAACTTGCTGGTTCCTTGCTGTCGATTTCGATAAGGCAAATTGGCTGGAGGATGTGCGTTCTTTTATTTCATCCTGCAAAGAACTTAACATGAGTTGTCTCTTGGAGCGATCACGATCCGGTAAAGGTGGACATGTTTGGATATTCTTTAAAAATCCAATTGCTGCATCTCTGGCAAGACGACTCGGAAGTTTTCTGCTGACGAAAGCAATGGAAAAGCGACATCAAGTCGGTTTGGATTCGTATGATCGCTTGTTTCCTAATCAAGATACCATGCCCAAGGGCGGTTTCGGTAATTTGATTGCACTGCCTCTGCAACGAGAACCAAGAAGCCATGGCAACAGCGTTTTTATTGATGAGAATGGCAATATCCATGAAGACCAGTGGGCTGTTTTAGCCAATGCAAAAAAAATCAGTGCGAATCAGATTCATCAAATTCTCGCACAGGTTCAGTTTCACACCGAGGTTGGCAATATTCCATTGGTTAGCGAAGAAAATGAAAAGCCAATCAAACCATGGGAAATTACATCTGAGAAAAGTACTCCCAAAAAAATCAATGGGCCATTCCCTGAAAAGGTCAAAGTTGTCATGGCGAATATGGTCTATGTTGAAAAACATGGCCTGCTGACAGCTATGCTCAATCGGCTGTTGCGCATCGCAGCTTTTCAAAATCCCGAATTTTACCGCGCCCAAGCCATGCGTCTTTCTACCTATGACAAACCAAGAATTATTTCTTGCGGACAAGATTTTCCGGATCATATTGCGGTTCCTCGTGGATGTTTGAATGAAGTTCTGGCTCTGCTCAAAGAGCACGATATCAAACCAGAGCTGGTTGATGGACGTTTCGCTCGTTTCAAGGCCACGGCAAAACAGCAATCAGAATTGAATCAGTTTGAGCATGTTGTGCTGCCACGATACACAGGCTTCGCTCTGCCGGAAACAAATCAAAAATTTTCGATTCAGGAAATTTACGGGTTATTGGTACAAGATCAAAATAGAAATGATCTCATTTTCAATGATCTTCTCAAAACCTTAGAATCAAAGCGTTCGCCACTGGTTTTAACAGAACGAACCGAACATCTCGACTATCTCGAAAGCCGGCTCAAAAAATTTGCCAAGAACGTGTTTGTTTTGCGTGGCGGTATGGGCAAAAAACAGCGGCAAGAACTTCAAGAACAAATCGCCAATCTCCCCGACTCAGAGGAACGAGTAATACTGGCAACAGGTCGCTACATCGGTGAAGGTTTTGATGACAGCCGTCTCGACACTTTATTTTTGGTCATCCCGATTTCGTGGAAAGGGACACTGCAACAATATGTGGGACGCCTGCATCGTTCGCATGATGGCAAAAAACTTTTGCAGGTTTACGATTACGTCGACCATCAGGTTCCGATGCTCAGAAAAATGTTTGAACGTAGACTGACTGGCTACAAGACCATTGGGTATTCGTCACAAAATATTTCCCCGCCCAACCAAGCTATGAGCTTTGGACTCAAAATACCTGAACTGGCGTATCAGATGGAGCAGACAACATGACAAAGAAAACCGACAGTCAAGAAAGATCACAAATTATTCTGTACCAAACAGAAGATGGAAAAATGAAAGTCCAAGTCAAAATGGATGGGGAGACAGTGTGGCTTTCTCAAAAGCAAATGGGAGCACTTTTTGATTGTAGTTCCGATAATATCGGATTGCATCTGAAAAATATCTTTAAAAGTTCAGAGTTAACTGAAAAATCAGTTACCGAGGATTTCTCGGTAACTGCCAATGATGGTAAAACTTATCAGGTCAAGCATTATAACCTCGATGCCATAATTTCCGTAGGCTATCGTGTGAATTCTCTTCGTGGCACACAATTTCGTATATGGGCAACGCAGCGTTTGCGAGAATACATTGTAAAAGGATTTACGTTGGATGACGAACGCCTTAAACAAGGGGGCCACAAATCTCGCTTTTTTGAAGAACTCTTGGAGCGGATACGGGATATTCGTTCAAGCGAGAGGATGCTGTATCAGAAAGTGACCGATATCTACGCAACCAGCATTGACTATCGTAAAGATGCCAAGGAAACAGATAAGTTTTTCAAAACGGTTCAAAACAAAATGCACTTTGCCGTCAGTGGAAAAACTGCCGCAGAACTGATTGCCGAACGCGTTGACAGTAAAAAGCCGCTGGTGGGGCTTACCAATTTTTCGGGTTTGCGGCTAATTCAACGCGATATCTACATCGCGAAAAATTATTTGAACGAAACCGAACTTGAAATGCTCAATCGTATCGTCGATGCCTATTTGTCATTTGCCGAGATTCAAGCCAAGAGTGAACACGCCATGACCATGAAGGACTGGATCAGCAAGCTTGATGAGTACCTGACCCTTTTGGGAAAAGGCGTTTTAATGAATGCTGGCAGTGTGAGCGCGGAAGCTGCGGGAGAGAAGGCGTTAAAAGAATATGAAAAATATCGCCAAGAGCAGGATAAAAAATATATTTCAGATTTTGATCGTGAGGTGAAAAAGCTCACCGATAAGCCAACGAAGCCAAGGAAAAAATGAACAGAAGTCATCAGATCGCCTGAATGCAAATCACGCCAACCCTTTTCGAAGTCTATCTCAAGTGTCCCACAAAACGTGTTTCTCAGATAAAATTATTTCCTGTTATCTAAATCCCCCGTGCCTTTTTATGCATTGATGAAATTAAAAGCTGGGCTTCTGTAATAACGGTCTCACCCGGGGGTCGTTTGTTATGTAAGCGATCACCAAACCCACCCTACACCTTACCTTAAAATCTTGGAATCAATTTTGTGGGGCACGAGTTTTTCGATTTGATCGGCGGTTTGGCATCGGGGCAGTTCAGTCAGCAAGTGCCTCATGTAGGCATAGGG
>JACPFA010000001.1 GCA_016183235.1 Deltaproteobacteria bacterium | reverse complement strand
TTGCACTCTCTTATTGGGCTAACCAGCGCCCGGTGGCAAGTGCTGAGGTCATCCATATCTTCTAATGGAGTTAGCCGTCACGGAATCCTTCCGCGTTCTCCCGCCAAAGGCGGGAGCCTCGGCTTTCCATGACGGCTAACTCGCATTGGGGCCCCGCCGCTTCCGCGATGGGTCGAGAAAGCTAAGTCACCGGCAAAGTCGCCTCGCTCGCTTTTTATATAATCTCAAATACTTGAGAAGAAGTCTTTTCGAGGGAGGGAGAGGTCAAGGGAGAGCCTTTCAGCGCAGGAGGGCGGCCGTAGGAGGGCTTAAAAATTTTTTAGCCCGAGTAGGCCGACCGGGCGCGGGCTCTCCATTGGCCTCTCCCTCCCTCGAAAAGACGTGACCCTAATTGAAGAATAAAATGG
Organism: Deltaproteobacteria bacterium; assembly: GCA_016183235.1. Lineage (NCBI taxonomy): Bacteria > Pseudomonadati > Myxococcota > Myxococcia > Deltaproteobacteria bacterium. The sequence goes on along the minus strand of JACPFA010000001.1, from coordinate 77,717 downwards.
AAGATTCTTTCGCCCTGCTGGGCTCAGAATAATAGAATATTACACTAATTCCTTAGTGGCTTGCCGGTGGTGAGGAGGGCTTGCATGCGGGCTTGGGATTTTTCTTCACCGCAAAGGGATAAGAAGGCCTCGCGTTCAATATCGAGGAGATATTGTTCTGACACCAAGGCTTGATTAGGCAACTTCCCAGCGGTGAGCACCCAGGCAAGCTTTTCCCCAACCAGCGCATCGTGTTCGCTGATTTGTTTTATGGCAAGATAGCCCCGCAGCGCGCTTTTGATGGCCATAAAGGCTCCCACTCCACCCACCAAAATATCTTGGCGAGGGGTTGAAGGTTGGTAGGTTTTAGATAATGCTAAAACATCTTGTTTAGCGTCATAAATAAGGCTGTCTTTGGATAAAGAAATCCGATCACCCTTTTTTAAATAACAATGTTCAAAACCTTCTTTGGCGCTCGTGGCAACGGTTGCAAAGGCAATCGTTTGAAAGGCCTTTTGCACTTTGGGAAAAAACCCACCATCACCGTTGGCCATCCATAGCCTTTGGCCCTTAGCTTTGAGGGCGGCCTCTGCGTTGAGCAAAAGATTTTTATTGCCACCACCTCCCGGAATAAGGCCAGCGCCCACTTCGACAAGGCCAATGTAGGTTTCAGCCGCGGCGCGGATTTGGTCAGCACCCATACAAATTTCACAACCCCCACCCAGCGTAAGCCCAAAGGGGGCTGCCACGACCGGCTTAGGGGAATATTTCAAGGCCATACAAAAATCTTGGAAACCTTTGACCAGCTTTTCAATGCTATCAAAATTCTTTTGGGTAGATTCTAACCAAATGAGCATGAGGTTAGCACCCACTGAAAAATTTTCGCCTTCGTTAGCGATCACTAAACCTTTGTAGCCAGGTTGTTTGACCAGCTCAATGGCTTCCATACCCATGGCGCCAATGTCGCCATCGATGGCGTTCATTTTGGAGTGAAATTCTAAACCCAACACTCCATCGCCTAAGTCTAAAATAGAGGCGCTAGCATTAGACTTCATAACTTTGTTTTGTTCGCGGATGGATTTGAGAACAATAACATTGGGTTTAGTGGGAATTTCTTGGTAAGTAGCGCTTTGTAAATCAAAATAGAGTTTTTTGGCCCCGGCTTTTTTGTAAAAAACACCACTGCCTTTATTTAACACTAACTCAATATTTTTGGGGACGCTTAGGCCATCTTTTTTCACGCGTTCGGCAAAGGCTTGAACACCAATGGCATCAAGGGTTTCAAAGGGGCCAATGTCCCAATTAAATCCCCATTTCATGGCGTTATCGACATTCACCACATCATCAGCAATCTCAGGGATGCGATTAGCCGCATAAAGTAAAGTATTGCGAGTCGTGATCCAGGCAAATTCAGCGGCGCGATCCGTAGCGTTAATCATGGTTTTAATTTTTTCACCCGCATCGGTCAATTTGCGAACCGCACCCACTGAATCAAACTTAGGTTTGTTTTGCGGTTGGTATTCGAAGCTTTTTAAATCGAGGGTTAAGATTTGCGATTTTCCGCTGGCATCTTTAGATTTTTTGTAAAAACCTTGTTTGGTTTTATCGCCTAGCCATTTATTTTCTAGCATGCGGCCAACTTCTTTGGGCATGGCCAGCACATCGCGCTTTTCATCGTTGGGGCAAGATTGATAGAGAGTTTCAATTACGTGAGCCAAGGTGTCGAGGCCTACTAAGTCAGCGGTGCGAAACATCGCACTCTTGGGTTTGCCCAAGGCTGGGCCCAAAATCACATCGACTTCGTCAACGGTGTAGTTTTTTTCAAGCATGAGTTTAAACGCGTCGACCCATGCCAAGGTGCCAATGCGGTTAGCGATAAAATTAGGTGTATCTTTGGCGTATACCACCCCTTTGCCGAGGGTGTTTTCTAAAAATTGTGCGATGAATTGTGTGGTTTGAGGATCGGTTTCCGGGCCCGAGATCACTTCGACTAACTTCATGTAGCGAACGGGATTAAAAAAATGGGTAATCAAAAAATTCTTTTTGAAATTCTTAGAGCGACCTTCGGCCATGGCAGTTAAGGGAAGCCCGGATGTATTAGAAGCGACAATAGTTTCAGGGCCAATCACTTTTTCCAAACGTTCAAAGACAGAACGCTTAATGTCGAGACGTTCGACGACGACTTCAATCACCATGTCGTAATCTTTGAGTTTATTCCAATCATCTTCAAAGTTACCGGGCGTGATGCGCTTGAGATCAGATTTTGAAAAAATCAAAGCAGGTTTGCTTTTGGCCAAATTTTCTAAACCTTTGATTGCAAGCTTGTTGCGCGATTGCGGGGTTGCATCGGCATCTTTGGGAACGATATCGAGCAGCAGACAGTCAATCTCGGCCCCGGCTAATAGTGCAGCAATGCCACCGCCCATAATGCCGGATCCTAAAACAGCTACTTTCTTGATTTGTTTTGCCATATAAACTCCATTAAATGTCATTACGAACCAGCAGGATCTTCTGTCATTGCGAACCCAGCCGGGTGAAGCAATCCCTTCTGCTTGAGCGATGAGATTGCCACGCTCGGCATCATGGGTCCCCGCCCCCCGATCGGGGTCGAGGGCATGCTTCGCGGGGATGACACCGCCCGCAATGACAGGCTAACTCAACCTTTCAATAATGCAGGCGGCACCTTGCCCTCCGCCGATACACATGGTTTCAAGCCCCAAGGTTTTGTTGTAGGTCTTTAAATCATTGATGAGGGTTGCCATGATGCGAGAACCCGAACAACCTAGGGGATGACCTAACGCAATGGCACCACCATGCGGGTTGAGTTTTGCTTCATCAATGCCAAGTTCGCGCACGACCGCCAACGATTGAGCGGCAAAGGCTTCGTTGAGTTCGAAAATGTCAATGTCTTTAACGGACAGCCCCGCACGTTTTAAGATTTTTTGAACTGCAGGGATTGGGCCAATGCCCATGAATGCTGGATCACAGCCTGCCACCGCCATGGCTTTAATCTTGGCTAGTGGTTTAATGCCCAATTGCTTAGCGCGATCAGCACTCATGATAACAACTGCAGCCGCCCCATCGGTTAACGGTGAAGAGTTGCCGGCGGTCACTGTGCCGCCTTCTTTAAAAGCGGGCTTCAACGAACCCAAGGCTTCAAGGGTGGTCTCGGCGCGAGGGCCTTGATCGATATCAATTAATTTTGTGGAGCCATCTTGTTGCACGGTTTCAATTGCCACAATTTCATTTTTGAATTTACCTTCTTTCATGGCCTGCAAGGCCTTTTGATGACTTTTTAAGGCAAAGGCATCTTGATCTTGGCGAGAAATTTTATATTTTAAAGCGACATTTTCAGCCGTGATGCCCATACTAATGTAAGCTTCGGGTGCGCCTTCTTTCATGAGCTTAGGGTTTAAGCTAGGATTGAAACCGCCCATAGGGACATGAGTCATGGTTTCGACACCGCCGGCTACAATCACTTCACCATCGCCCACCATAATGGCACGGGCTGCATCCATGATAGTTTGAAGGGAGGAGGCACAAAAACGGTTTACGGTGGCAGCGGCAGCTGAAAATGGAATGCCAGCTAAAAGACTAATGTTGCGCGCGACATTCATGCCTTGTTCGCCCTCGGGCATGGCACAGCCAATTAAAACATCCTCAATTTCTTTAGGGTCTAAACCCTCCACTCGGCGGAGTGCCTCTTTTACAACGATTGCCGCCAGGTCGTCGATGCGGGTGTAAATAAAATTTCCTTTAAGGGCACGCCCCATGGGGGATCGAACCGCTGAAACAATGACAGCTTCTCGCATAAAATCTCCTGTTTAAAGCTTGTGAGATCCTTCGCCAAGGCTCAGGATGATTTTGAAGCCAGATGGCTTCAAAATCAAATGAATGGTCATTCATTCAGTGCCTTAAACCATGGAGACGCGACTGTCAAGGCAATCTAAAGTTTTTGTATTTTCGCATTGATTTTCGATGGCAAATAACATAGGCTGAATTCAGCCTAGTTTAAGAATCGGCTCAAACATTGCTGGGGTTATTTATGAGAGTTATTCCTTTGTCAGAAGCTAAAATGAAGTTGAGCGCCTTAGTATCCGCTATTGATACAACGGGTGAAGAAGTGATGGTGACCAAAAATGGCAAGCCTTCCATTGTATTAATTAATGCGGAAGAATATGAAAACTGGAAGGAAACTAATGAAATTCTTTCCGACAAAGAATTGATGACGGAGATTAAAAGGGGGCTTGTTCGACTAAAAAAGAGAAAAGGGAAACTTTACACCCTTGATAACCTCAATGAACTTTTTAAATAACCTGCAATGACTGGCACTGGATTCCGACTCTTTGTTCCTCCTCCCATTCGACGGCTTCTTCGCAATTTCCATCCTGATTTGAAACAAAAAACTCGTGCGGGGTTTCAGGCGGTTTTAAAAAATCCCCGGGTGGGGAAACCTCTCAAGAAAGAGCTAGAGGGGCTTTATAGCTATCGCATGGGCAGATACCGAACCATTTATCGATTACAAAACAAAATAGTCGAAATTGTGGCCGTGGGTTCGAGAAAGAATATTTACCTAGACACTTTACAATGCCTCAAACTTGAGCAACGTCAAAAATAGGCCAAAGAGACCTTTTGTAACAAGGCCTGCCAAGCCGGGTGATGTAGATCTTTTTGATTCAATTGGGTAAATTCTAAAAGGCAACTTTTTAATAGAGAAGGAGGTAGTGAAAAAATTCTATCGAGAAGAATAAAGGGGAGACTTTGGTGGGAGGCTTGGCATTGCAAGAGAAAATTTTCAATCGAAGGGCCCATTTCTTCACAAGCCCTGACAATCAGTTTTTCATGCCAGTTTAAAACTTTTAAAAGACGTGCATTGATTTCAAAATTAATTTTTTTAATTTCTGTTTGGTAATTTTTTTCTGCCTCAAGTTTGGGGGTTGAACTGGTAGGTTTTACCAATGAAACATTGCTAGGCAGTTGGTAATGCCAGGGTTCACTTAGTACAAAATTGATTTCAGTTTCGGTTTGGCAGCGGAAACTACCCTTGGGGCCAGCGATACCCGTGCCTTCAATGCCAACGACCAAAATATTAAGTTTACTTGCGTCATCCCGGGCTTGACCCCGGATCCGAGTCCGGGGCAGGCCCGGGATCCATGATGCCAAGGCCATTGCCGCATCAAGAATAAGCGTTGCGGTGCCCATTTTTAAATGCCCAAGCTCAGCTTGCCATTGGTCGGGCCTAAAAGTTGTGTAATAACTTGCATCCCTTCGCTCGCCTTGCAAGTCTATGCAGGCATTAGCCCTGGTGCCTTGGGGATACACCGCAATCTCTACTTCTTTTTCAACTAAGCTCTCCGCTGCTTGTAGCATGGCTTCCCAGCCTTTGCCTTTTTTCCGATCAACAAAGATCATCCCAGCTTTTTCAATGGCTTTGCCGACCTTTAACCAAGAATAGAGGATGGGATTATCGACAAAGTGATCTTTAGCCGTGATAAACCGTGACCGTAAAAATCGGTCGGTTTTAGTTTTAAGAAGACCTAAGGCAAAAAAGCTTAAACCAAAATCGAGATAGCTGCGGTGATTATAGACTAATAAAGTTTTGCCCTCTAGGGGTGGAACCAGATTGGCGTGCAAGGTGGAAATTTTTGCTTTGATATTAAGGGCGATGATGGCCCCCCACATGCGAGAAAGAGCGTCAAAGATTTCAACGCCAGTTTTTTCATCTCGCCTGGTAAGGGCCAGAATAGCCATGCTTGCGAGAGTACTGGTTTGCAGGGCTGAAATAAAAAATGGCAAGAAGGTTTGTTTGGGTTTTCTACCCGTGCGAAAATCGACATTGCCCAAAGTAATCGTGCGATAGTTCCAAGTAGAAGGCGGAGAGGGTAAAACAGCAAATTGGGCGTAGTAAATTTTAAAAAAATCTTCGGGATGGCAATTGGGGTGTTGGTTTAAAAATTCAGCTAGTTCTAATTGCACTTTCAAGCGACGATAACGGCTGGCCCAGGCTATCAATAAAAAAACAAGCCACACAAAAATCGCTTTAGGAAATTTGTGATGCCAATGACCATAGGCCCCAATGCCGTAAACCAAGACGTTGATGCTCAATAGGATGGGGAGGACGGTTTCGCGAAAGGGGCCCATAAAATTATCGATGCGACCCAAGATGGTTTGAAGGGGATTAAAAGGGCTGAATTGTAATTTGTTGATGAGAAAGAGAAGGCGACGCAAGATATATCTAAGCATGGGGATGATAAAAGAAAAATAACTGAAGGCGATAAGTAAGATGAGTAAGTCCATAAATGATGTCATTCGCTTTGCTCAGGATGGATGAATGGATGCCGGATCAAGTCCGGCATGACGTCATCCCGGACCCCGATCCGGGATCCATATATGACGTTAGTATGCGTATCACAAATTGAAAAAGCTTAGAAAATAAAAAGCCCTTATGAAGGACCATAAGGGCTTTTTTAAAAAGGTATTATTTAAATTAAATCAATGCATGTAGTTTTTAATGATGACCGGTTTTGGTTTAATAACGGTATCTGTGACCGAGCCAATCCTATCGTTTGAGACAGGTTTGGTTGTGTCGTTGCCTACACTGAATGTAGGGGGATCTTTAAAAATATTCTCACAACTAACATAGGTAACCGAACCTTCTTTGGATTGGTTAGGTTCACCAAATTGGAAGAAACCTTTGCATTCACCGTTGACTTGATAAGAGATGCCAATGCCAATTTGTTCCATAGCTTCGATAATAGCATCGAAGATGACACCAAAGATACCAGCACCTGATTGGGCAATACCGCCACCAAATTTACCATCATCGGTGGGTACTTCGAAGACAATGTCAGGCAATAACATAGACAGTACAAAGGCCACATGGGTTTTGTAGTCTTTTACCTTGGTCATGGTGTCTGTGATAAAGATCTGATTGTTTTTATTGGCGGCCTTGATTTCTTCAGCTAAGGCAGCGGCTTCGGGTTTGATCTTAACAACGAACCGCACTAATTTAGCACTGAGTGTAGGATTGGCTAAATCAACCTTGTAGGTATCAGCCGCAGTCTGAATTTCAGCTCGCTTGGTAGCCTTTTCTTCATCGGTTGCTTCGGCTGCAATGGTAGCCGCAACTAAAATATCTAAATTAGCTTCGATCTTAGCCGTATCTTCGGGGCTTGTCGTGGGTGTAGGGCTAGGAGTAGCAGTGGGTGCCGCCGTAGGTGTTGCAATGGGACTGCCGGAAGGAGGAGGTGCGACAGGCGGTGGGGTTTCAGATCCACCGGGCGGAATATCAACCGTTACATCTCCATCACCATTATCTCCACAGGCTGAAAAAACAATAAAAAGGGAAAATAATAAACCAAGAAAAACCGTACGTTTCATAATACCCATCCTTTTATAAACCCCACATGAGTGTGGAAGCATAGCCCCCCTTACAATAGTCGTATCGGTAGGATGGGAAGAATGTTGCTAAAAAGAAACCCCCTCTTTAAGGCGTTCCATTAAACCCTGGGGGGAAAGGTTTTTACGGAAGTAGTGCCAAAGAGGGGGATCCAAATTCTGATGTTCAGAACCTATTCTCGGTAAAAGATGTATATAAGTTTTGTTAAATTACAATAATAAACGTATAATATTGAATTATATTAATAATAATAGGTATTTATGATCGAAAAAAATCTCATTCCGCGATGGGTTGAGAAGGCAGATTTGGGCTGTCATGCGTTTTTATTGAAAATCGATAGGATTTTTTCCGCAATCCACGAGGGTTACATAACCTCGGGTTTTTTCTAAGATGGGATAATTGAAATAAAAGAAGCTCTTACATTGGCCATCGATATTATAGGAGATGGCGAGACCAACTTGTATCAAACCCTCGATAATAGCGTCAACAATAGCACCAATAATTCCTCCACCGGCTTCGGCAATTCCAGCACCAAATTTTCCATCATCTTGGGGCTGATCAAACTCATGATCAGGAGCAATTAAAATAAGTAAGGTGGATATACGCACCTTTAATTCTTTATTGGCCTTGATAAGGGGTTCAAAAGCCGATTGTTTTTTCTCTATGGTCCATTGATAGTTTAATTCTTTGACCTTTTGTGCCAAGTCTTGGGTTTCGGGGTCGATGGCCGCAATAAATAGTATGGTTTGTTTGGTGATTTCAGCCATGGGTATATCGACTTGGGCGAGGCTTAAATTTTCTTCAATGGTTTCAATGTCGGTACCGGTCATTGAGCTAAGCATTTTAATTAAAACTTCTCTTTTAACGGCCTGTTCTTCTTCAGCGCTGGGTTGGGTTTCAGTGGGTTGGCTCTCAGCTTCAACCTCAGCTTGAATTAGCGGGTTGTTGGGGGTTTTGTCCACCTTTACAACTTCGCAACTCCAGAAAAAAGCTGATAAAACAATCGTAAAAATGAATGCTGTGGGGCGTGTAAAATTTCGCACGGGCTCAACTCCCTAAATAAATCCCCCCTGCATTAAAGTTATCGGTGAAGGGCAAAAAAAGTTGTTTCGGGGCATTCATGACGAGAGATAGAGCCATGGCTGATGACAATCATGGTAATAATGATTTACCTATCGGTTCACTTTTTGTAATAGACCTCTTGCATAACCTACTGTGCGACCCAATGACTTGCGTTACACTGTCATTGCGAACCCTTTAGGGTGAAGCAATCTCCTCTGTTTAACCGGCGAGATTGCTTCGCCCGTTGGGCTCGCAATGACACCATCCACGGATACGCTGCGGTTTTGGGGCCCCGACCCGCCTTGTCCTTGGGTCGCTCGCAACGGTTCTGCAAGAGGTCTAGTGATTTTATTGTACTGACTAAAGGAGAGAGCCTGTGCCCGTTGGTGTGGGAGTTTTAAAAGAAATTCAAAGCGGCGAAAATCGAGTGGCCTTGGTTCCTGAAGTGGTGGCCAAATTAGTGCAAGCGGGTTACGAAGTTAGAGTCGAAAAAGGGGCTGGGCTTAGCGCCTATTTCCCCGATGAACTCTATGAAAAAGCCGGTGCCAAGATTGAGGCAGATAAAAGGGCACTTTTAAGCCGGGTGGATATCCTCTTAAAGGTACAGCCCCCCCTTGAGGCAGAAATTGAGTTAATCCCCGAAGGTAAAATTTTAATTGGTCTCTTCTTTGCCCATCGCGACCCTGAAAGGCTTGCGCAGCTCAAAAATAAAAAGGTGCAATGTTTTGCCATGGAGTTCATGCCACGCATCACACGGGCGCAAGTGATGGATGTGCTTTCTTCTCAATCCACGGTGGCGGGCTATAAGGCTGTACTGTTAGCCGCGGGTGCTAGCCCCAAATTTTTTCCTATGCTCACAACCGCTGCAGGCACCATTCGGCCGGCGAAAGTTTTGATTTTAGGGGCGGGTGTGGCGGGTTTGCAGGCCATTGCTACGGCTAGGCGCTTGGGTGCCATTGTGAGTGCCCATGACATTCGAGCCAGTGTGAAAGAACAGGTGGAATCGCTGGGTGCCAAATTTGTGGGGGGTACAGTCAATGCTGAAACTCAAGGGGGTTATGCCCGCGAGCTTACCGAAGAAGAAAAAAATAAAGAAAAAGAAGTTTTTGCTAAGCACGTTGCTGAGGCCGATATTGTCATTACTACAGCCCAGGTGCCAGGTCGATCTGCGCCTCGTTTAATTACCAAGGCTATGATCGACGGCATGAAATCAGGCTCGGTGGTGGTGGATATTGCAGCCGAATCGGGCGGCAATTGTGAACTCACGAAGGCAGGGGAAATAGTAGAAAGCCACGGGGTAAAAATCGTAGGCCTAACGAATTTGCCGAGTCTATTGCCAGCCCATGCCAGTGAAATGTATGCCAAAAATCTTTTACAATTTTTAAACCTTTTGACGCAAAATGGGAAAACTTTAACTGCTGATTTAAAAGACGAAATTATTCAAGGAGTCAAACTCTAATGGAATCGGTCTCTCCGGCTTTATATATTTTTCTTTTAGCGGCCTTTACGGGCTATGAAGTCATTGCGCGAGTCCCTGTGATTTTGCACACCCCGCTCATGTCGGGCTCAAACTTTGTGCATGGTATTGTGTTGGTGGGGGCGATGGTTGCCCTGGGCGAATCGAGAACGATGGTTGAAAAGGTGATTGGGTTTAGTGGGGTTTTTTTAGCAACCATGAATGCCGCGGGTGGTTATGCGGTAACCGTGCGTATGCTAGAAATGTTTGAAAAGAAAAAACGAAAGGAAAAATAAACACCGTGCCTATACTGATTCAAAGCGTTTATTTTTTGACTGTGGTTTTGGTGATCTTGGGGCTCAAGAAAATGAGCTCGCCTACGACCGCGCGCAGCGGGATTGTGTGGGCAGGTGTGGCCATGTTGTTGGCCGTTGCGGTTACTTTTTTACATCCGGGGTTAGAAAATCATTTGCTGATGGTCATCGCCATTGCACTGGGTGGCTTGGTCGCCTTTGTGGCAGCGAAAAAAGTTACTATGACTGCGATGCCTCAGATGATCGCTCTTTATAATGGCATGGGGGGTGGCGCAGCTGCAGCCATTGCGGCCGTTGAGTTGACGCAAAATGGTGTTTCGGAGTTAAGCCTTAGAATTTTAACAATTGCAGGGGGCTTGATTGGAACGGTGGCTTTTACGGGCAGTCTTATCGCCTTTACTAAATTGCAAGGTTTAATGCGGGAACGCCCCATCACTTTTTTTGGGCAACAGGTTTTTAATTTTCTTGTTTTGATCGGGTCGGTGTTGGTGGGTGCTTATTTATTAAAAGATCCTTCGTCGGGGTTTATCTTGTTATTTTTTGTGGGTGCGTTGCTGTTTGGCATTTTCATGACCTTACCGATTGGGGGCGGAGATATGCCGGTGGTGATTTCGCTCTACAATGCCCTGACTGGCTTGGCTGTTGGGTTGGAGGGCTTTGCCCTTAAGAACGATGCCATGATTATTGCCGGCACGGTGGTGGGGGCTGCGGGTACTCTGTTGACGCAGTTGATGGCTAAGGCCATGAATCGTTCGATTAGCAACATTTTGTTTGGTGCCTTTGGTCAAGAGCAAAAGGATGACTGCAGTGAAATGAAGGGTAGCCTGAAAGCCATTGACCCCGATGATGCCGCAGTGTTGTTAGCCTATGCTGAAAAGGTCATTGTGGTGCCGGGGTATGGTATGGCAGTCGCTCAAGCCCAGCATAAAGTGAAAGAATTATCCGACTTGCTCCAGCAACGGGGTGTTACGGTTAAGTTTGCCATTCACCCGGTGGCCGGCCGCATGCCTGGGCACATGAATGTGTTGTTGGCCGAAGCGGGCATTGCCTATGAGCAATTATTTGATATTGAAGAAATCAACCCCGAATTTGCTACCACGGATGTGAGCCTGGTGATTGGGGCTAACGATGTGGTGAACCCGGCCGCGCGCAGCAATACCGCCAGCCCCATTTATGGTATGCCGATTTTAGATGTCGATCGTTCAAAAAATGCCATTGTGATTAAACGCGGTAAGGGCAAGGGTTTTGCGGGGGTTGAGAACGAACTTTTTTACACCGATAATACGCGCATGCTTTATGGCGATGCGCAGAATATGGTGAATCACTTGGTGCAAGCTTTGAAGAAGCTTTAGGGGTTATTCGTAGAAGTAAGCGGTAAAGGCACTGTCTTTGCATTGAACGAGGCTGATGGAGCCGCGCAGCTGATCGTTGGGGTCAGAGTCAGCATTGAATTGGAAGAGGGTGTAACAGGCGCCATCAATACGCACTGAAATGAATGTGGCATAATAAACCGTAAAAACGTACTTGAAAACGTTAGCGAGCGCCGATGTAGGGTCGAGGCCCTCAGGCAAAGGAAAGAGTTGCTGTTGCCAAGCAGTCGGTGCATTCAAAACCAATTCTCCAATTCCATCAGGTTTTTCTTCGTTTAAGATGTCAATGATGTCTTTACTCGTAGTCAGTTCAATGAGCGGTAAGAGCAAAAGTTTGGTGGAGACCAGTGCGTTTTTTAATTTTTTGCTAACATCCTCGAATTTTGCGTTACCCAAATGAATGATAGTATAATTTTGTTTCAAAAGGTTCAGGTAAGCATCACCATAATTGGCTTCGCTCACTTTAACGAGAAATTCCACCAAATCCGAATTAACAGGGAGGGCTGTAAAGTCTGTATAACCATAGTCAGCAGCTGCTTCCATAATAAATTCAGGGGTAGCGCCCGTTGCTTGGCTTAACGCTTGAAGGCCGGGGACAACGACTTCAGGTAGCCCTGGTGTTGGGGTTGCAATAGGTGGTGTGGTGGGTGGTGGCGTTGGTGCGGTTTGGCAATTGGTGTCTTTACAATTTTTCTTGATAGGATCGTCTTGAGCGGTCCCCCCACAGGCGCTTAAGACGATGAGTAAAATCAAAAAAATTCCTAAACCTTTTAGCATGTTCAACCCCCCACAATTCTTTCTAGGGGATGTTATCGGCTAAGGCATGGGATTAAGTTGCGCAAAACGCACTGATTTTAATCACTCAATACATTCATTTTTTAGCAAGATTGTTGTTGATTAAAAAAATAATCAGCGATATAATTGCTGTATATGGAATTTAAAAGAAAGTTGAATCTCGAAGGATTGCTGCGCAAAAAATCTTTTTTCCTTTTTGGGCCTCGTTCGACAGGAAAATCGACTCTCATTCATCAAAAATTGGGGGCCCATGCTTTGATCATTGATTTATTGGAAAGCGATCTCTACTTGAGGTTATTGCAACACCCTCAAGAATTAGAAAATTTTGTCTTGGGGGTGGCTCCTAAACAACATTACATTGTGATCGACGAAATACAAAAGGTGCCCGAACTCTTAAATGAGGTTCACCGGCTTATCGAAAAGCATAAGATAAGATTTCTGCTTACCGGTAGTTCAGCCAGAAAGTTGAAAAACCAAAATACCAACATGTTAGCAGGCCGCGCCTGGATGGCTCATTTGTTCCCTCTGAGTTGGTGTGAAATCTCGTCGTTCAATTTGCAGCGTTACTTGCAGTACGGAGGCTTGCCTCATGTGTATTTAAGCCAAGCTCCCGAAGAGGAGTTAAGGGCCTATGTGCAAACCTATCTTTATGAAGAAATTAAAGCAGAGGGTTTAGTTCGTAAAATCCCGGCTTTTGCCCGCTTTCTTGAAGTGGCGGCTCTTGGCAATGGGCAATTGCTCAATTTTACAGAGATTGGAAATGATGCCAATATGGCTCCCTCAACCATCCGTGAATATTATAGCGTTTTGGAGGATACGCTTTTAGGCTATTTACTGCATCCGTGGACAAAATCAAAAAAACGGAAAGCCATTCAAACCGCTAAGTTTTACTTTTTTGATATTGGGGTTGTTCATGCCCTTACCAAAGCAATCGCCCTTGATCGTCATTCAGATAAGTATGGCAATGCCTTTGAACATTTCATAGGCATGGAACTCAGGGCTTATTTAGATTATTCTCGTAAGTTCGATGATCTTTGTTTTTGGCGTTCTATCAATGGGCAAGAAGTGGACTATGTTGTCGGGCAACATACAGCCATTGAAATTAAAGCAACCACCAAGGTGACTGAAAAACATCTCAAAGGTCTTAAGGCCCTTGCCGAAGAAGGGGTTTTCAGAGAGTTTCTTTTAGTCAGCCAGGATCCAAGGTCTCAAAAGATAGGGGAAATAAGATGCCTGCCATGGGAGATTTTTTTAAAAAACTTATGGGAGGGGTCTTTATTTGAAAAGGGTCTTGGCTAGTTTGACTGATTTGAATGGTAAGGGTGAGGAACTTCCTTTTTAAGAGCTTAGTGATGAGTGCAGTCATTTCGATTTCGGAATGATAATGCCCAATATCAACCAAGCAGATCCCTTCGGCCATGGCTTCTAAGGCATGATGATATTTTACGTCACCGGTCACCAGGGCATCGGCACCCGCTTGTTTGGCCTCGCGGTAAAATCCACCACCGCTGCCGCTCATCACAGCAATGGTTTTGAGGCGGGCTTTTTTATTTCCGACGTATCGCAAATGAGCCAGGCCAAAGGCACGCATTAAATTTTGGCAAAGTTGATCAAAACCTATTGGTTTAGAAAGCCTTCCTACCCGCCCCAGCCCTACTTTAGGGTGTTGAGGGTTAGGCAAGAGGGGTCGGGTATTTTTTAAGTGTAGTTTTTTCGCCAAGAGATCATTGAGGCCGCCGCTGGTTGAATCAAGGTTGGTGTGAAAAGACAAAATATTGATTTGATGTTTTCGGGCCAGGGTCTTGAGACTTTGCGTTAGTTTAGAAGGGAGCAAGGGGTGATGGGTGATGATTAAGTTTAATTTTTTTTGAACGGCCTCGTGTAATGTCCACCCTGTGGCATCGAGGGCGACTAGCACGCCAGTAACTTTGCAGTTGCTTCGACCAACTTGCAAACCAGCGTGATCCCATTTTTCAGCGAGCTCAAGGGGTGCAAATGAACTCAGATCATCCAGGATATTTTTGACAAGGGGGTGTGAATTTTTCACCGCGTTTATACTGCATGAAAATAATTTCTTGTAAAGTATGCAAAAAAAGCCCTCTTTTTCAAGAGGGCTCTTTGGGAATACGATAGAAATGTAATAGCTACTGCGGGGTCAGGTCAGTCTGTAAAGATCTCATCGCATTCAAGGTAGGCTACCTCGCCTTCTTGAGAATTCCCCGGCTTACCAAAGTGGTAAAATCCCTTACATTCGTCGTTAACAACATAGGTTGATACCATGGACAAAGCCATGTTGATGGATGATGCCCCTTTTAGCTTCCTTTTGTATTCTTGTGTACAAACAACCCAAACGCATGTGGTGGTTAGCTCAAAATCTTCACGCGCGGATGCGCGAAAGGTCATGTCGGGGAATAATAAACCTAAGATGTTACCTAATTCTTGGCTATAGCTCTTTACCAACGCGGCATTCTTAAGGGTCGCGAATGCCTTTCCATCTGCGTTTTTGGCCTTGATCCTGTTAACTTCGACAGTGAGCAATGGGCTTATTTCAACGATCATTTTTAACAGCTCACTGTTTAAAGTTGGATTTGAAAGATCAACACTATACGTTTTGGCCGCTGCCTTAATATCTTCGCTACTTGCTCCAGTTGCGCTTGCTAAAATAGTAATAGTTTCATTTTCTGGTCCCAGTGGAGGTGTTGGGGCAGGAGGCGTGGTAGCGGGCGGCGAAGTAGGATTAACGATGGTGACAGGAGGTTCAATGATGTCAGAGCTCTCGTCGCCATCTCCACAGGCGGTCATGAGGGTTAAACTTAAGACTAGGCTTAACATAAGACACGTCAGAGTCTTCATAGATTTTCCTTCTCCCAAGATACCCTGACGTAAAGGGATTGTGTTACCTGGTAGAGTTATCGGAGAGATTAAACATGGGTTGCTAAGTTTAAACATAACCATGGGTGCGGAACCATTATTAAACCAAGCGAGCTAAAAAACTGGCCGCTGGCAGTACAGTAATGGAGCGTTGCTGCTTATGGTAATTTCTTGTGGGCAAATTTCCATCGGCAACGAGTTGAAAGGCATGGTTAAGCCCTAACTTCTCCATAAAATAAAATAAGTGGGGAGAAGGATTCCCGTTACTATATTTCACCTCAATCAAGACTAAGGGTTTTCTTTTTCTACAAATGACAAAATCAACTTCTCTTTTTTCTTTGTCCCTTAGGTAATTTAAATTTAACGAATCTTCCCCTAGTTCATTTAAGTAATAAACATATTTCAGCAAATGCAATGCCACCATGTTTTCAAAGCGAATGGCCATGTCTTCAACTTCAGTGTAGTCCCACAAATACCATTTGGGTTCTTTTTTAAGGGCTCGGTTCAATTTTTCGGCATACGGATAAATACGAAACCCATAAAAAACCCTTTCTAAGAGATCTAACCAATATTTTACCGTGGCATGATGAACTTCTAAATCTTCGCGGAGGGAATTAATCGACAAAGGACTACCGACTCGGGTTGGTAATAAGAACATAAGATTTTCTACCAAAGATAAATTCCTCAAATTTTCTGTTTGCGCTAAATCTTGATTAATCAACTGATCCAAGCGATTGGTTTGCCAACGTTTGCTGATGGATTTGTCTTTGCTGAAAAAAGATTCTGGAAACCCAGACTTATTTAATAATTGGATAAACAATGCCTGATTTTCCTTGCTGGGTGTGGGGGCCTGCTCAAAATGGCGAGAGGTCCATTGTTCAATTTTTAAAGGTTTGATTTCGTCATTTTGAAGAGCTTCAGCAAGGGTAAAGGGGAAGAGATGATAAGTAAAATGCCTCCCTAATAAAGAATCTTGCCCTTTACGATAAACATTGACTGCAGCGCTACCAGTCACTATCCAATGCGTATTGGGTTCATGCTTGTCAAAAAGCCCCTTCAAGGTATTTTTCCATCGTTTAAATTTGTGAATTTCGTCAAAGACGATCCGCGTGTTTCCAGACAAATCATAGTTGCCCGTGAAGATTTGAGTGGTGAGCCATCGGCGATGCGACATCATGTCCCAATTGAAATAAGTTTTTCCTTCTACAAAAGTTTTACCCAACAAGGTTTTTGCCAAGGTGGTTTTACCCACTTGTCTAGGGCCAACCAGAAAGACCATTTGTCGATAGTTGGTTAAATGCTTGTTTAAAGGAGGGTATAAATAGCGGAAGGGCATGCTTTAGAACTTTACATACAACTGTAAAAAAGTCACGACTTTTTTACAGTATGGTGCATATAATATTTAAGCATAACCATGGGTGCGGAACCACTGGATGCTGCGTTCGAGGGCTGGCCCTATGGGTTGATGGGTGTAGCCCAGATATTTTTCGGCCTTGGCGCTACTTAAGTGTTGGGAATATTGAATAAGGTCGATGCCTACGGTAGGGATGCTTGGTTTGGGTTTGCGTAAAAGATAACCGTCAACCCATTCTGAAAGATTAGCTGTAAAACGAGCGAGCCAAGCCGGCACCGTTGGAACTTTGAAAGATATTTGGGCGAGTTCAGCGACGAGTTTGGCAAATTGCAAAGAATTGATATCTTCTCCGCCTAAAATATAACGCTCACCACTTTTGCCTTTTTGATAGGCGAGAAAAACCCCGTGTGCCACGTCGTGAATATCTACCACGTTCATGGGGGCCTTGATCAACGCGGGGATTTTTTGTTTGAGAATTCTCACAATAAATTCACCACTCGTGGGTTTAATATCTCTTTCTCCAAAACAACCGGTTGGATTGACAATCACCACATCTAAACCATTCCTTGCGGCCTCGAGGTATTTTTCTTCCATGGCCTTTTTGGCGATGTGATAGGTGGTGGCGATAGGGTGATAAGGGGTGGTTTCATCGGCCAGACCAGATTTGCTTAAGCCCATGGTGGACAAACTTGAAACATAAATCATGCGGCCGCGAAATGAACGTTTAGCCGCCTCAATAACATTGAGGGTTACACCGAGGGAGCTCTTGAGGAATTTTTTGCCGTTGAGAGAATAAATGGGGTAAGGGGCGGCGGCATGCACAACGATGTCTGTCTTGGCAAAGGCCGCCTCAAGGCTCGCTGGATCTTTTAAATTGCCACGGACCTTTTCAAATTCAATCCCTTCCAAGGCACGAAAATCGCTAGTTCCCCGATGAAAGATTTTGATTTTAAAACCTTGGGCAAAAAATTCCCGCGCGATGTGAGAACCGATAAAACCGGTACCACCTAAAATAAGTACATTTTTTGTCATGGCGACTTCTTTCGCATTTTGAGAAAAGTGATGATTAATCGGCTATAGCTTGTCTAATTTATTCTGTCATGGCCTAATCGTTGAAAATTTTTTGCGTGATCGGGTATAATATGTTTATTTTTATACCCTTTAGGGTTGTTTTTTTAATATATGTTATAAAATATGCTTGAAAGGGTATAAAATTTTGTTATACTATTTAAAATTATCCCGATAAGGTATATTTATGTCAGCAGAAAATTTATCTGAACAAATCAAGGCATGGCGTAAAGCCCAGCATCTTACTCAAAAAAAACTTGCTGAAGTGGCGGGGGTTGGGTTGCGCTTTATCAGGGATTTGGAGCAAGGAAAGAAAACGCTTCGCATGGATAAAGTAAACCAAGTCCTCAAACTTTTTGGCAGAGAATTAGGGGCCATCAACTTATGAACAGAACCGCACGGGTTTTTTTTCAGGATCAACTTGCAGGTTGGTTGTCTGAAACGGCCTCGGGTTACCAGTTTCAATATTCTTCGGAATACCTCCAAAGCCCAAGTGCCAAAGCGATTAGTTTTAGTTTCCCACTTCGAACAGAAAAATATGAAGCTTCTACCCTGTTTCCGTTTTTTGATGGGTTGATTCCCGAAGGTTGGTATTTAGAAATTGTTTCTAAAAAGGTGAAGGTTGATCTTTATGATCGGTTTGGTTTGTTGTTGGCGACTGCGAAACACACCATCGGAGCGGTGACCATTCTATGAATCCACGCTGTCTTGCTTGTTACGAGAAATTAGAAGTGTCTTCTTATCATCCATCCTGTGTAAAACGGGTTTTTGGTGTTTCTTGGATTCCAACCTTTGATTTTGCTCAAAAGGATTTTGGGTTATTAGCCCAAAAAATGGCGGGGCAAATGTCGATTTCGGGTGTTCAACCCAAGATCACCGTGGGGCTAAATAAGAAAAATAAAAATTTTGAAATATTTCCCAGCGGAGGCTCCTATATCTTGAAACCACAAACTCAAACTTACGAACATTTGCCCGAAAATGAAGACCTGTGCATGCACTTAGCTAAAGTTTACGAAATCATAATTCCAACCCACACCTTAGTAAAAACAGCAGATGGGGTATTGGCTTATCTAATTAAACGTTTTGATATTTTGGAGGATGGTCACAGATTACCCGTGGAGGATTTTGGGCAGATTTTAGGAATGCCTGCTGAGAGGAAATATTCGGGTTCTTACGAAGCCATTGCAAAGGGCATTTTACAATATTGCAGTAATAAATATCTTGAACTCACCCGATTTTTTGAACGGCTGCTTTTTTGTTTTGTGCTTGGCAATGGGGACATGCATCTTAAAAATTTTTCCTTAGTTACTTATCCCGATCAAACCGTTGTTTTAAGTCCGGCTTATGATTTGCTTTCTTCGAAATTGGTTATTCCTGATGAAGAGGACTTGCCGATTTCTCTTTTGGGTAAAAAGAATAAACTTAAAGGGCAAGATTTTTTGAATTTTGGCGATCAGTTAGGTCTTGCCCGAAAGGCGATGAAAAATTCTATTGAACGGCTCTTAAGTCTTGTCCCCCAATTTCAGGAATGGGTTCAAAAAAGTTTTCTGTTAGAAGAAGAAAAGGAAAATTTGAATGTCATTATTGACGCCCGAGCAAATAGACTCAAATCTTGAAAAGAAAAAAGCCCTTGATTTTTAACCAGTTTATGTTAGTTTAGTCTTATGACTAAGTCCAGCAAGCCCAGCAAGATTCAACTTAACGTTCATGAAGCAAAGACTTATTTGTCCCGTTATCTTCATAAGGTGGAGGAAGGAGAAACCATTGTTTTATGTCGCAATGGTCTTCCGGTAGCCCAACTCATTCCTTTCCCCGTGGGAAAAAAGAAAAGGAGAAACATCATAGGCCTTGGTAGAGGCATGGGACGTGTTTCACCTGAATTCTTTGATGAATTGACTGATGAGGACTTCCCAGGAATCGGCTTATGAAATATCTCCTTGATACTTCCACTTTTCTTTGGGTGTATTTAGGTGAGGTGGAAAAATTACCACGTCGGGTGGTAAAAATATTAGAAGGCCACGAGGAGTTGTTCTTTAGTGTTGTTTCTGCTTGGGAAATCGCTATCAAATATGCCATCGGTAAATTGTGGTTTAAAGAATCTCCCTCGAAATGGCTTCCTGATGCCCTCTTGTCTATGGGCATTCAACATCTTCCCATGAGCTTAAGGCAAGCTTTGGAGGTGTCCCAATTGAAATTTCATCATAAAGATCCTTTCGATCGTCTCTTAGCTGTTCAGGCCAAGATGGAGGGGCTTTCAATTCTTTCTTCGGATAAAATTTTCAGAAAATACGGAGTGGATCTTGTTTGGGATTAGATCTACATTTTCATGTTCCCTCAATCCTTATCATTTTGAGAAAAAGTGGGTGTTTATTCACTATTTAACTTAAAGCCGTTTGGGTTGCATTAAAATTTTTTAAGATAAATCAATCAGTTATAAAAAAATTGTTTTTATTTTTAGTTGGAACGGAAATTGCTGAACTAAAGTTACTGAAATGCTGGATCCCCGCCTTCGCGGGGATGACAGCCTATTTAAAAGTTGACCCACTATATTAAACCTGGGGGGCGACCATGGGTAGGAAATTTTCGGTTATAGTTTTGATTCTTTTGTCATGTAGTTTGTTGAGTTGTAAAGGTTCAGACGGGACAAGCGGTGGTCCAAAAGATCCGCCGCAGCCAGACCCGTTGGTTCAAGAAGACAAAGAAAAATTAACTAAAAACCCTGACCCTGAAAATTTACTTCCTCCAACGGGTAGCCCAGTGTCCACGGCGGTGCCCTCCTTATCTCCGGTTCCTTCAGTTTCGCCGGTATCATCACCAGCCTTGCCTGGAGGAGTCCCACCGCCTGCATCTTCACCGTCTCCTCAATCACCGCCTGCAGTTCAGCCGTTTTCTATT
Organism: Deltaproteobacteria bacterium; assembly: GCA_016183235.1. Lineage (NCBI taxonomy): Bacteria > Pseudomonadati > Myxococcota > Myxococcia > Deltaproteobacteria bacterium. The sequence continues at coordinate 57,154 of JACPFA010000001.1, read as the reverse complement.
CTGAATTCCAAAATTGCTGGAGGGTCAGACCATACTTGTATGGTAGGTCAAGAAGGTCAGATAAAATGTTGGGGGAATAATTACTATGGGCAATTAGGGCTTGGGCAAACAGGGGGAGATAGCAGTCAAAATAAGCCGTATGCTGCAACTATTCCTGATTTGGAAAAAGTCTCCAAAGTTGTCGCAGGTGGCGATTATACCTGTGCATTACTATCCGATACTAAAGTGAAATGTTGGGGATATAATAGATGGGGCCAACTAGGGAATGGGCAGGCAGGTTTGGGAACCACGTCGCCAAAGCCCGTTGCAGTCAAAGATTTTGTTGATGCTCAAGGGAACGCGGTTACGAAAGATAATGGGTGGTTGGCTATTGATCTAAGGGGAGTTGTGGATATTGCGGCGAGTTTTGAACATACTTGTGCATTGATGGACAATAAGCAAGTTCGGTGTTGGGGGAGAAATGTGGTCGGCCAATTGGGGAATGGCAAAATTGATAGCAGTGATACGGGCGGTAATACGGTGCCTGGTATTGGTGAATATGTGAAGGATCTTTCCAATGCAGAAGCTATTGCTGTCGGCAAATATCATAGTTGTGCGATTATCTCAAATCCCAATGATCAAAAAAGAAAAGTGAAATGTTGGGGCTATAATAATGTTGGGCAATTAGGGAATGGCAAAATTGATCCCAATGTTTCTGCTTCTTCACTGGTAGACGTCATGAATATCGATAATGCGGTGGCCATTGCCGCAGGTGAACTACATGCTTGTGCGCTTTTGTCAGATAAGAAAATAAAGTGTTGGGGCTATAATAATGTTGGGCAGTTAGGGAATAGCAAAATTGATCCCAATGTTCCTGCTTCTTCACTGGTAGACGTTATGAATATCGACAATGCCGTGGCGATTGCGGCAGGTGCTCAGTATACCTGTGCTGTTTTAGAGAACCAAAAGATGAAGTGCTGGGGAGATGGGTCTAGTGGTCAGCTGGGTAATGGGAATTACAATAAACAAGGGGTTTATATTCCCGATTATGTTAAGGCTAACAAAAATGAATTGTTTGGAAATGTGCATGGGATTGATTTGGGTTGGTACCATAGTTGCGCTTGGACTGTGCAAGAAGTGAGTATTAACGAGGGTGGTAGTAAAAGCACCTACAAACCTTGGTGTTGGGGTTACAATGCTAATAAACAACTAGGCCTTTTTGACGATCAAGCGGTGCCTCATTATTATCCGAATGAGGTGTTTTGGGCTGCAGATGAGTGATCTATTTTATATACCGATAAACGGTGCCGGGGTTGAGGCCTAGCTTTTGGGCGGTTTTGTAGGGTTTGTGGCCGGTGGTTTCGTAGGCTTTCTTGAGTAACCAAGTTTTAAAGTTTTCGAGCGGCAGGTCGCTTGGGTAATGGGTCATCGCTTCGATGGGCTCACCTTTTTTTAAACGGTATTTTTTAATCTTTAAATAAACTGTGGCAACCCCCACGTTCAATAAAGATGCGACTTTGGGGATGTCGTAGTTGTGGCGTTCTAACATTTGGGCGTAAATGGCGCGTTCGTATTCGTTCCATTTCCAATGTTCGATCCATGGCAACTCGGTTGGTGTTTGGGGAGAGGTTTCAGCTTTAGGTTGTTCCGATGGAATTGCAATGTCTTTTACCTTTTGTCGTAGAAAGGGCGGTAGGGTTCCCATGTGAATCACGCCACGTTCTTCGAAAGAAATAGCGGTGCGAATAAAATTTTCTAATTCGCGAATATTGCCTGGCCAATCATAGCTTAACAAGGCGGCTAGTAGATCCTTGCCCATTTTGATCGGCTTCGGTTTTTTTTGTTCGTTGCTTGCTTTTTGCAAGAAATGATCAACCAACAAGGCTAAGTCTTCTTTGCGTTCTCGCAAGGGTGGCATTTCTAAAACAATCCCCGATAAGCGATAATATAAATCTTCGCGGAATTTTTTTTCTTTGATCCAAGCGTTCAAATTTTGATGAGTGGCGGCTACAATATGTAAATCAACCGGTGTAGACTTGGTATCGCCCAAGCGTGTAAATTCGCCTTCTTGCAACACCCGCAATAGTTTGACCTGCATGTTAAGTGGGAGTTCAGCGATTTCGTCTAAGAATAAAGTCCCGCCATGGGCTTCTTCCAACAAACCTTTTTTGTCGCGGGTAGCACCGGTGAAGGCCCCTGCCTTGTAACCAAACAGTTCGCTTTCTAAAAGATTTTCGGGGATGGCACCGCAGTTCACGGCCACAAAGGCTTTAGGTTTGCGGGGACTGGCATCGTGGAGTGAATGGGCAATCAATTCTTTGCCTGTGCCGGTTTCACCTTGAATCAGCACGGGCAAGTTGGTTTCGCTGAGGCGATCAACCATCGTCAAGAGGGCTAACATTTTTGGGCTGTTGCCAATAATCTTAGGGTGTTTGTGTAAAATCCCATCGCGTAAATTTTGTTTTAAATCAGCAATTTCAATTTGGGCCTCACCTAGGGCCTGCTCGAGTTGGCCTTTTAGGGTTTTGAGTTCGGTAATTTTTTGTGCGTTGGTGATGGCTAAAGCAACTTGGTCGGCAAAGGCCTCCATGGTGCTTACGATTTCTTGTGAGAATAAGGCCTTTTGATGGCTGTGGGATAAATATAAAATGCCCATGGCTTTGCCTTTGGCTCGGATGGGTACACACAAAATCGAACGCAAGTGAAGGGCCATCACTGATTCGTGCACGTTATATTCTTGATCGGCCGTAGCGTCGTGGGTGGTAATGGCGTGCCCTGTGGTCAAGACTTTATTGGCAATGGTTTGGCTCATCGATTTAATGGCATCGGTCACCGAAAGATTAAGTGCGGTTAAAACTTCGAGTGTTTGATCTTTTTCTAGAGTGGCAATGAGAGCGCTTTCAGCACCCGAGAGTTCGATCGCAAATTCCAAAATACGGTGGGCAAGAATTTCTAAATTTTCTTCTAACAAAAGTTGCCGATTGATCGAAAGAATGGCCTGTAAGGCATTCACCTGTTGGTTTGAAATAAAATTTTCTTGCATAGGGGTTTCCTTTGCTGTCGTAGGATCGATGGGGGAACGTTGCATGAGAAGCTGCGCACGGATGCGCAATTCTTCAGAGGTAGCGGCCTCCATCAAATCAGGATAAATTTGCACAAAACTATTGGGCTCACCACGGTCGAGGGCTAATTTGCCCAATGATTCTAAAATATAAAAGGTGAGCGGCTTGCAAAAAGGGTGTTCATGAGAACCGTTGAGCGATTCCATTAATTTTGCATAGGCCTTGGCAAAATCTTTTTTGAGACGAAACACGTCGCCAATTTCTAAATGGGCCCGTACTCTTAAATAAAGTTCGTGCGGGCCGGGCTCACGAATTTTTTTGAGATAGGTCAAAGAACGCGTGATATCTTCTAAGGCTTCATCGTAGCGGCCGTTCTCAGCTAAAATCACACCACGATTTTGGGCGGTAGTGGCAGCCGAGAGGTAATCTTTTAAATATTCGGCTAGGGTTTCAGCGCGATTGTAAAACTCCAAAGCCTCGGGGGTGTTTTTTAAAAAATTATCAACATTGCCCAAACCATTATAGGCCAGTAATAAATATTCCCAAAAACGATTTTCTCTGGCCCGATTGGCGCATAGTAAATAATTCTGGCGAGCCCGTTCAAGCTGCCCCAACATGAGGTAAGATTCGCCCAAGTTGTAATAAGCTTTGATGGCGAGCGAGGGGTCGGCCAATTGATTATAAAGCTCGATTTCTTCGAGTAGGCACGCAATGGCCAATTCAGGTTGTTTGTTGATTTTATAGGCGTTGCCTAAATCATTATTGGTGATCTGAAATTGTTTGGTGGAAGGTAGTATTTTGGCCAGCCGTTTGGTTTCTTTGAGAATAGCAATGGCGTGTTCAAAGCGGCCCTCTTCCATTTCTACATAAGCCAAAAAATTTTGGGTGCGTAGGCCCAACACCTCGTGAATCAATTGGGCTTCTTCTAATAGTGAAATCGCTCCACTCAAAAATTGCCGTGCCTCTTTTAGGTGCTTGATGCGACAAGCCAACCAACCGCGAACGAATAGGATATGGGCCTTGGCCGACAAGCGCTCGATGCTAGGCGAGGCAAAGGGCATGTTTTCTTCTAACATATCGGTGAGACTTTCGGCCTCGGCATCTTTGCCTTCTTTGATAAGATTTTCAGCGCGCAAGATAGCAAGGTGCCAGGTTTGAAAACGATCTTTGTGCTCTAAATCAGAAAACGATGATGTAATGGGTTGGCAGCTTAACCCCAACTGTTCGATGCTGGGAGGGGCTTCTTCAAAGGTGCTCAAGTTCCATCGGCCCGAAGGCTCACGCAATAAAGGATCTTGCATGAGCGAACGCAGAATATTCATCAGCACCGATACATTGCCGGCACTATGCTGGAAGACCGCATCTAATAATAAAACGGGAATTTTAGAGTGGTGTGTGACTTCTTTTAAATATTCTTCGATTTCGTGTTTGGTTAAATATGAGAGGGTGTGAGATAAAACTTGGCAAGGGGCAAGCTTGAGTTGAGTAGAGGCCTGTGAGTTAAATCCTGCGACATGAATGCCTCTATTAAGCAAGAAACTTATTTCTTCATGGGCATTGTCTAAACTCGTTTCGAACATAATCCACAATTGGCCGGGTTGTTGGCCAGCGGGGGCTTTGGGGGCAAGGGTGATGCCGGAAAGCTCCGCTTGATAAGTGAGTTCTTTTAAGAGTCTTTGTTTCCCTATGCCGCTTGGGCCTAGGATTTCTAGCACTAGGGGTTGGGGTGGCGATTGCTTTATCTCGTCTAAAAATTTTGCAAGAACTTGCAAAGAAGCTGGGCGGCCAATCCAGTGCGCAGGCAGGCCGTATTCTTTTTTCGTAGCCGTGGGCACCAAGCCTTCGCGATCGAGGAGGCGTAAAATTTCAGCAGCACTCATGAAACGGTTGTTGGGGTTTTTTTGTAAGAGACGTTCAATAATTTTACTCCACAGCGGAGCTACGCTGGGGGCTACACTCATGAGAGGAGGGGGGACAAAACTCAAATGAGAGGTGAGCGTTTTGGGAACATTTTCTCGGAGAAAGGGATTTTTTTTGGTCAGTATGGTGTAAAAGATAACCCCCATGGCGTAAAGGTCGGAGCGGCTGTCAACCGGTTCTTTGAGAATTTTTTCTGGCGATAAGGTGGCAGGGGTTCCGCCTTTTTGCACAAACTGGGGGTGGCTAATGCCAAAGTCGATGATTTTAAGAATGGGTTTGCTGTCTTGTTGGATGACCAATAAATTTTGGGGCTTCAAATCGCCATGCAAGATATTTTGGGCATGCAAATAACTGAGCCCGCTCAAGGCTTGCAAAAATAAGGGCTCGAGTTCTTTAAAACCTCGATTTTCTGCGTGCTGAGCCAGATCAACAGCGTTCAACCATTCAACCGTGAAATAAAAGCGCTTCAATTCTTTATCAAAACCAAAATCATAAATTTTGACGATGTTCGGGTGAGTAAGATCTTTGAGGAGGTTAAACTCGAATTTAAAGGTTGAAATAAGATCGGCCTGATTGATGCCCATGGCATGGGTTTTGAGCATCTTTAAGGCCATGAGCTGTTGGTCTTTGCGAACCTTTAATACATCGCCCGAAAATCCCCTGCCCAACACCTCCAAGACTTCATATTGGCCATCAATGGTTTTAGGGGGGAAGGAAGACTGCATATAAAAATAATAATAAAATTTGTGGGTAAAGGGAAGAGAAAAGGGGAGATATTATTAATTTTAATTGTCATTGCGGGGCTTTCTGTCATTGCGAGCGAGCATCGTTTGCGAGCGTGGCAATCTTCTATTTTATAAAATAATTATGAAGATTGCTTCGGCTTTGCCTCGCAATGACATGTTATTATAACACAATGACATGTTATTATGATTCTATAAAATAGTTTAATTATTATTTTTAAATTCTTTTTATAAAATAAAACGCCTAATTTTTTTCGATATTTTCCTCCGTCATACAATAAAAAGACAATTATTGGTTGATAATATTGAAGATTCTTCGCTTTGCTCAGAATGACATGATGAGTTGGCACGAAAGTGGCATTAGATAAGCTTGCACGCTATTTTTAGAAAAGGAGCTAGTCATGAAAATCTTATTAAGACGTAAACGTCTCTTTTCGGTCCTGGCAGGGTTTTTCTTGTTAGGTCAAGTGTCGTCAGGCTGTGGTGGCATAAACCCATTTGGTGAGACTCACCCGGTCGAAGATGATAGTTCAATAAATGCCGATTATGGTGATGCCCCCGATGGTATTGTTGATAGTTTGGGCCTGCTGGGTCAATTCCCCACTCGCCTGGCGTCTGATGGGGCTCGTCACTTTAATATCACGGATAGTGCCTTTGGTTTTTTTACCGGTAGTGGTGGCCTGTCGGTGAGTGCAGAGAACGATGCCAACGATCCAGCCGACCCGGATGGGGTCTCGAACCTCGATGACCCTATCAACCCTTACGATATGGATCACTTTGATGATGGGCTCATTTCCACATCGCTCAATGCGGGTGGGCTTAGCACCATTGATTTTATCGTGAGTGTGGCGGGCGGTGCGCCAAAAAGCACACGCTATGTGAACATGCTGCTCGACTTTAATCACGACGGCAAGTGGTCGGGTAATGACAGCAATGGTGCAGCGGAGTGGATTGTGCAGAATATGGAAGTTGTAGTGGCGCCTGGGTCTTTTCTCATGTTTACCACCCCTGAATTTTTAACCGGCGTGGATCCGGAGGGTAGTTGGTTGCGCATGACATTGAGCGAAGTCCCCATTGATGCCTCTCAATTTCCCAGTGGCTGGGATGGCACGGGTGCATTTAAAAGAGGTGAGACGGAGGATTATTTTATCCAAACCATCGACACCTTGAATATCGTAGACCCGACCCCTACGCCCAATGCAACCCCTAAAGCGACCCCTTTGCCTCCTCCTCCGCCTCCTCCCCCACCTCCTCCTCCCCCTCCTGGCGGTGGCGGCGGTAACAACGGTGGTGGTGGCAACAAGTGCGAATATTACAAGAGCTACAACATGGAAGTCTGCGAAGGCAAAAGCCAGACCCGATTACTCACTATCGATGGGTTTGCCCCGGATAGTATCTCGGCTTCGAGCAGCGATCCCAGTGTAGCCGGTGTTTCGCGAAACGAAGCCAATATCACCATTACGGGTAATGGCGAAGGTAGCACGACCATCAACATCGTTGCCAAACAAGGTGGGTGTACTTACTACATCACCATCTATGTAAAGGTGAAAAAATGTCCTAAACCGGTGAAGGTGAAAAAAGATTGCTGTACCCCAGCGGAAATTCGCATGGATCCTAGCCTCTGCAAGAACTGTCATGTGGTGGGTTGGACCGTGCATACCAACGAAACCCCTGGTGGTGGTGGGTCAACGGCTGACGGTGGAATTACGCTCACTGGGTCTCATGGTGTGACTACGGGTATTTCAAAGTCGACGGTGGTTCGAGTGGGTAACGTGATTAAAATTGTCACGACCTACTATGAGTGTGATCCGTGTCCTGAAGGCGCGATTGGCGATGGTGACGGTACTTCGCATGATGGCGATGGCGATGGCATCTGTGATGCGACCGATCCTAATCCCAATGTCTACGACGACCCTGACCAAGCCAAGAGCTTCGAACAGCAGCAATATCTCTACGACCTGCTGAGTAATAAAATTCAAGCCGGGTTGTTGGGGTTGTTCTACGAGGTGCGCGATGCCTCTTACTTCCCCATTGAAAGAACCGAGCTTGAGCCTGAATCCGAAGCACAAGATGACAGCGATCAATATGATTATCAAAATGACTATGACAATGATTACGGAAAGGAATCTTATCTCATGTAAAGGATAGTCCTCTCAAAGGTCCAATGCTTAGCGGGTGTCCACGGGGGACGCCCGCTGGCTTTTGGGAGAGGGTGAAAGAATTTAACTAATACTAGTGGCAGATCGTCAAAGGGGCATGTTAAAAAGTAAGGATTCGAGTATGCAGATGAACTCATCAAATTATCATGGATCCCGTGTCCCCGGCTCGTGGGCCGGGGCAGGCTTACCCGGGATGACGTGGTTAGCACTGGCAATATTCATTTTTATCCTAGCCGGTTGCGGGGGTGGTGCCAGCCCTCCAGCTGGGATTCCGGCGCCAGTCAGCTCGGCCATTACCGTGACTGCTCCCAATGAAAATGGTTTTGTTACGATCACGGGGGCGGCAGGTGCTGTGCCTGGTAGTGCAACGGTTACTGCGGGTAATGTGAATAATGGTGCGGTGGTACGTTGGTTTGAAAAACCGTTTGTGAGTGTTGCCCATGCCTTGGTGCAAGACTCCGTGGTGGCTAACGCCGATGGTTCGTTTGTGATCACCACAGTCGAAGCACAAGTGGGTCACACGATTCGTTTGCGTTATACCCTCAATAGTTTCATTAGCGAAACCACCGATAAAATTGTGCCTAACAATGTGTTGTTGCTCGATTCAGCCTTGACCCCTCGCTATGCCGACATCCATCGTGCGACCAATATTGGCTATGTAACCAGTGGCGATGGCATCAATGGCCAAATTTTTCAGGTGGATGTAACGGGTCTTGCGTTGTTAACCACCCTTACCATTAATAATGAATCCGACATTCAGGCGATTGCGGTTGACGAAGTCAATAACGTGGCCATGGTCATTAATGATAGTACCGACAATCTTACTCCCATCGATTTGACCGGCCCTACGGTGCAAGCGGCGGTGAATATTGCCAACAATCCACAAAATTTAGCGGTCTCACCGGCAGGCGGTTATGCGGTGGTTGGGTTGCGCGATACCAATTCTTTATCGATTTTCAACACCGCCACCCTTGCGGTAGATTGTACTTATCAAATTACCGATGGGGTGCTGGGAGCAACGCATGTTTCAACGCCCTTTTTGCAAATCGACAACGATGGGGCCAATGACATCGTCGTTTCTTTAAGCCAATTTGATAACAATAGTTATTTAGTAACGCGCAGTCGTGTAGATGGCTGTGCAGCGGTGCCGCCCTTAGTGACCTTGCAGCAGGTGCCGGTGAATATTGGCAATCCGGGTGGCTTTGCGGTTTATAATAATGGCATCGATGTTTTTATTAGCGATCGTGACGGTGACCATGTGGTGCGGGTGAATATGAGCACGGCTGCCACGACCGACATTGATGTAGGCGACGACCCCATTGGCATTGTGGTTAATTCGAACAATAATCAAGCTTATGTGATCAATAGCGGTGGCAATTCGATTTCGCAAATTGATTTGAATAGTAATGCGGCGACGACGTTCCTTGACCCCGTGGGATTAAGTGCTACGCAATTTGGATTTAATGCCTCCAATGATGCGGCGATTCTCGCAAGCCCAACCGATCACACGGCGGTGATTTTGCAACTTAACTAAGATGTCATTCTGAACCCAGCAGGGTTCTCTGTCATTGCGAGCGAGCACCGTTTGCGAGCGTGGCAATCTTCCTTTTTATTCTGCCATTCATTTACAAATTGTCGCACCTAAAAAGGTCGGCACTCCCTTCTCGGGGCACGGCAGCCCTCTTCAGACGCCAGAGGGCTGCCTCGGTTCTCAGCTCACGCTATCATAGGCTTTTAAGGTAAGTGAGCTTCCGAATGGCCCCGATAAGGGAGTTCCGACCTTTTTATATCGTTACAAATATTTTGATGAAGAGGGGCAGGTTTTAGATGTCCCTTAAGGCAAATATTTTTTCAACTCAAGTTGGGCGTTTTTGCCGAGGTTGATTTTGGTGGGAAATAGAAATGTTTTGCCCAAGCGCGGGCGGCTGATAATTTCGCCGCGGGCGTTGTATTCGGCGAAGACGTTTTCGTGTTCGGAGTTGAACAGAGAAGTTTCGGTAAATTTAATCAGCTGGCCCTTGCCATCGTAAGTGAGCGATTCGATCACCTTAGCTTGTCCCGCCTCTGAAATGGCTAGCGATATTTTTGTGATTTCTTTTAAAGAATATTGGGGGAAATTCTTTGGGGCTGCCCCATAAGTGAATTGAAATTGGAGTTGGTGGTAATCTTCGTTCAGCAAGGTTTTGCCTGCAATGCCAAACTGCACCCACTGAATTTCTTTTAATAAAAATTGATGCAAGGTGCGTTGATCAAGGTGAAATTCAATTCGGCCAAAGCGGTCGTAGCCTACGCAGAGGGAGGGTTGAAAGCGAAGATAATCCAAGAGATTTTCTAAAGGGTAATGGCAAGTGATAAAGGGGCCGGTGGTGGGAGGTTCTTTCCCGGTGGGTTTACTAAGATAAACTTGCCCATTTTTAATCTTGAATCGGTAGCGTTGAAAATGAGTGGTGATTCCCTCGGGGTGAAAGGGGGGAGGGCTGTGCCAAAAACGGTAAAAACAAAATAAGGTAAAAAGTAAGAAGGTCACTTCCAAAAAGGCTCGTAACCATTTTTTTGAAAACCAAAGAATTGCCAAAATGAATAAGGGGGCAAGGGTAGGGTAGAACAACCAAATGGGTTTTAGGCCGCGATAGTAATAATTTTTGATGAATAGAATGGCACTAACTAGCGTAATAATGCAAAGTAGCGAGGTGGCGAGGTATTTTAAAACTTTTTTCATGGGTTGCAATCCCCTCTATAATTTTATAACCCCTTCTTGTCATTGCGAGCGTAGCGAAGCAATCTTATTTTAGTTCGAGGTTGTCATGATGAAACGCTTATTTTCAGTTTGTTTGGTGCTGGTTGTTAATCTTAGCTTAGCCCAAGCCCAAGTGCCCGAGCGTAAGGTTTTAGAAAGTGTCATTCAATTTGATCCCACCGTGGGGGTTCAAACCAAGTTTCAAGGGGGCAGTGGTAATACCGTCGATAACGAATCTTATAAAATTCAGTTAACCCTCATGTGGTATGCCAATGTGTTGCATCGTTTGGGCACTTCAGAATCGGCTAATAAACTACGCGACGAAGTTCAAAAAGGCGTGCAAACCATTGCCAGCGAAAAAGGCTTGTTGAGGGCCAATCTTTTGGAAAAAAGTATTTTTATCAAAAATGTCCAAAGTAAGGGGCTTAAAACTTGGACGGGGGTGTTGTGGACCCTAGAAGGCAAGGGGACAGTTCTGGATTTCCCCATTGGGCCTGAAGATATTGAAATGTATGGGCCGGCCAGTGCCATTGCCGTGATTCATGAAAATACCCGTAGTTTAAGTGAAAATGGTTTGAGGTTGTTAGTATTGGCCTTGGGGGGTATGAATAAGTGGTATCGTGAACAGGGTAGTAGTACCGATCAGCAAAGCATTGTTAAGGCCACCGCCTATGGCTTATCGATGGCTTCAGATATCGTACAAAAACTAGCTGGAACCCAGCCCTAAAATCGACTATCATCAGTAATCGGAGGTAAACGTGCAAATCAAATTAATTTTTTTAAGTCTGTTAGTCAGCTTGGTTTTTGCGTCTCAGGTTAATGCGCAAGTTACCGTAATTTCTGGTGAGCAAATCAAGCCCGAAAATGGCAATCAGCAAAAATCCACCCAAAAATCTACCAACTCGCAAACAGTTCGCAAAAAATCCGTTAAAAAAGTTCGAGTTATAAAAGGTGATGTCGACAAAGATTTAACCGTCGTGGCCCTACAGTCGATCAATACGGGGATTTCAAAGGTGGGAGAAGAGGTGTATTTTGAAGCGGCCGAATCCGAAGGTGGGATTAGCAAAGGCACTTTATTAAGAGGCAAGCTAGCATCGTTTGGTGAATCCAAAAAGAATCGGTTGATTGAAATTCAATTACAAGAAGCTTGGGTGGGTGGGCGTTCGTTAGTGCTCGATGGCAAGATTAAAGCTATGCCAACGGCCAAGGGTTCGCAGCTGAGTCTGTTGGTGGGCGAAAAATTTACGGCTAAACTCACCCCCGGCTCAATAAAAAAGGGTGGGGCAGGCCTTGAACCGCGGGCAAAAATCAAAAAAGGCAAATTGTTAAAAGAACCTGTGTTTGCTGAAGTAACCGGTAATGGCCTCGAGGCCAATTTGGCCAAGGGCAAAGCCAAGGGGGATCTGCTGGTATTGATCGAGGCGCCCAAGGGCCAGGATTTAAAGATCTTTAGAAAAGATGCCCCCATTTCCATTATTAAAGTCAATGAACAAGCGCTGCCCCAAGAGATTGTATCTTCCAATAAGATCAAAACCGGGGATCGTAATGGCAATGGGGTGGCCGATATGCGTTTTAGCTTTCCGGCCTGGCAAACTTTAAAGTACTTACCCCGCGGGGCTTCCAAAATTACCATTCAAGGTGATTTGGCCAATGGTGGGGTCTTTTTGACCACCGCCACTATTAAAGCCCACTATTAGTTGCTGTATAAAAATAACGAATTTTTACATATTTTAGCTAATAGGTGTTATTTAAAAAAACAAAGAAACATTATTTGACCCCTAGCGATAACAGGCCGTATCATGGGTCATCAGGGCTTAGCCTGGCGTGAATGGATGCCGGATCTAAGTCCGGGATCCATAATGTTAGGATGGTGGCATATTAATGGTGCGTTCAGTTGAAGTTAAAATAGACAGCATTCCCTTGCCCGCAGCGGCCTGTTTTCAAGATCGTGGGGATTGTGTTTATGAAATTCCCCTCAAATTACCCAATCGCAAGGAAGTTGAAAAATTTGCCTTCAAACGGCAAGGCGATCGTTTTGTGGCGGTCGATGCAGACAAAGCTAAGGCGCTGCTTCCGGAAGACCTTCAGGCTATTGAGTTAACCCTCCAGATTGCCAATAAATTTTTTATAGGTAGAAATAATGTTACTAGAGGGCGTGTGCAATCTATGTTTGAGATTGCAGACTATGTGGTGAATAACTATCCCACCCAAGCCGGGCAAAAAATTCCGGAAGTTGAATTACTTGCTGATTTTATCCATAAATTAACCAACAATCCTGCCAAGGCGGCACTTGACACTATGGTGTTAGGTGGTTTGGAATCAGCACGTACCTTGCCTTTAAGTAAGGAACAATTATGGCGAATTGATTTTGTTAAAGGGGCTTATCATTTTGTGGGACCTGCTGAAAGGGGCATCAATGGCCTTGTAGATCTACAAGATCAAGGTATGGTTTTTGATTATGCCAGGCATTTTCCCGAGGATACTCAAGATAAAAAAAAGGCTATTGCCCAATTCAAAAGCTGGATTGGGGGCCAAGTTGATGACGGAGCGGCTACCTGGTTAACAAAAAGAGCCGAGGTTTTTTATGATATTCGTAGGATGTATGATTATGGGGTCGACCGCTTGGCCCATGCGTATTTGGGTGAGGGTGTTGTTTATGACGAGGCTTTTATTCAGGGTTATCGATCGTTCGTTGTGTTGGAAGAAAAGTCAGGTGATAGTAGCCCCTATTTTGGGGCAGTTCCCGCTGATGCGGAGAAAGATCCTAGGAAGTTAGAAAGGGGTTACTGCAATTTGCTTCGCAATATGTATAAAGAGTTGGCTCTTCCCAAAAGCAAGGAATACCAAGCGGCCTTAGGTAGTGGGTTGGGTGATGAATTAGCCAGTTACCGTTGTGAAAACGCAACCAGCATTCTTAAGTTAGAAGGAGATTGGACACCTCTTGCCCGTTCGATGCATTGGAATTGGCTAACTCCGGAAGTTCGAGCTGCTATTGCTGAACAAGAAACCCGCAATCAAGTTTTGGGAGTGGTTACTAAACCCATCGAAGAACTCTATGGCGATAATGGTGATCCTTCGCCCATGAAGGCCGTAGTAGCGAGTTTTGCGAAGGCCGTTCAGTTAAAAAAAGAAGATGGAGAGAAAAAATTATTTCTGTCGGCCAAGGCAGTGCAAGCCACGGGTGCCTCGATTTTGCAAAATGCCCCCCGAACCACCAAACGTCACTATGAGATCGCATTGCGGGCCTTTTTGGAATATTTGCTGATTGCAAGTGAAGCTGAAAAAAAATACTTTGTGTTAGAAGCTGGGCAGATCGTTACGTACACGTTAGAGCTAGAAGATACTGGGCCCATTGAAGATATTATTGAACAGCAAAAGGGTTTGGCCGCAAGAAGTCAAACCATGACCCATACGGTGGCACCCATCACTGAAGCAGTTATCGCTGTTGCAGGTGTCGTCTTACTCGTCAATGGCTTTGCCAATGAAGATTCTGACATGCAATATGCGGGAGGTGCTTTGGCAGGAGCGGGTGTTGGAGGACTAACCGCATTTGTCTCCGATGAGGGTATCCCCGGTGTAGGAGTTGGTTTTCAATGGTCCGATAATGATTGGGTACCGCACCTTACCGGGCTTTCCTTAGGTGCTGGCCTAGGTTTAGGCACTATTTGTCTCGTGAGAGAGTGTTACAAGCAAGACAATACAGGCAGGCAGGGAGAGAGTCCACCTGACCCCGCCCAACGCAATTGGTCACACGACTTTGGTCCTTAATAAGAATACCCGCCTAAAATATCAACCGTATCCTGAACATTTCGCAAATTATCTCTAATATAATTTTTCAAATTTTGTTGCAGCCCAGTCGCGTTGGGTCGACCCATGTTGAGTTGACCTGACCCCTGGTTGTAAAGATAAGGGTTGTTGTAAGGATTGCTGCCGTAGCCAGAATAGGGTGGGGTGTAACCGGAGTTATAATAATAGTTATAGTAAGGCTGCTCGCCGATATTTAAAATCCCTTGTTCGTCTTGAGCCATGGCGGGTTGGAACGCCAGGCACACGCTCGATAACACAATGACAGAAATAAGTTTTTTAACTAAGGTTTTCATAAGACTCCCTTCGCTTATTATAGTGACCCGGTTTGGGCTTGCAAGGTTAAATCCTAATAGGATATTGGCTTAACGATGTCATATGTGGATCCCGGGTCCCCGGATCAAGTCCGGGGACCCGGGATCCATGCATGACGGTATTGCGTCGTCCCGGGCTTGACCCGGGATCCATATATGACATGAAAATGATATGCCTTCACATCCATCTAAAAACCTAGAAGCCTTTCCCAACCCAAAACCCAGCAGGGATTACGAAATCAACTTCGAATGCCCCGAATTTACGTGTTTGTGCCCCAAAACTGGGCAGCCCGATTTTGCGACGATTTACATTAGCTATATTCCGGATGAACTTTGTGTGGAGTTGAAGTCGCTCAAGCTTTATTTATGGGCTTATCGTAACGAAGGTGCCTTTCATGAGGCGGTGGTGAATCAAATTTTGGATGATTTAGTGGCGGCAGTGAAGCCGCGGGTCATAGAGGTGACCGGTGATTTTCTCGTGCGGGGAGGCATTCACACCGTGGTGAAGGCAAATTACAAAAAAGCAGTCTCATGACGCGGCGCATTATAAGAATTCAAGTTAATTATTAGCAACCTCAAGTGCAGGCAAGCGATAGAAGTTTCATCTTACAAAATAATCACAAGCCTTTTTTCGAGGAACCATGGCACCACCGGCAACGACGGGTGTTCAGGGGGTGGGGAGCGCAGCAGCGACTGTAGAGACTGTAACTTGGCGACGAGCAGGTCGTGCTCGTGCAGGTGCCGGGTCTGCAGCTCGTTCGCCAGCCAGCAAACCTCCTTTTGCATTGCGTGTCTTAGATGGTCACCCCGTGTTTGTGGTGGTGAACCCAACGGCTCAAGCGGGGCGGGTTGCTAGTGAGATCCCGCATATTAGGTCTGCATTCCGGAGTACCGGGGCGGAATTTTCTTTATTTTCCGAAAATATTCCAGATGCAACGAATCGAGCCAGAAGAATTGGGGAAGAATTTTTAGCCTTTAGGGCAAGGCACAATGGTTCAGGCCCCATCACCGTTGTTGTAGTTGGTGGCGATGGCACGCTTGATTTTGTGCAATCAGCGGTCACGAGAACCATCCTTGGAGAAGGCAATGGCATGGGTGGCGATCCTGCTGAAGTG
This sequence comes from Deltaproteobacteria bacterium, assembly GCA_016183235.1. Taxonomy (NCBI): domain Bacteria; kingdom Pseudomonadati; phylum Myxococcota; class Myxococcia; species Deltaproteobacteria bacterium. The sequence continues at coordinate 41,321 of JACPFA010000001.1, read as the reverse complement.
AGTCGACGTCTTAAGGGGGCCGTGCAATTTGTCTACACCAAACATGGCACGGCATCGGATTTAGCGGTTTTGGTGGGTGCATCATCGACGGCCCCTGATATTCCACAGGCCATTGCCGCAGGTGTCCCGATTGGGCGACTCCAGCCGGTTTTGGAAGGTGTGGGCACGGTGAGCCATTCGGTGGCTTTTGGTTACGGGGCCCAATTGTTTAAATGGGTGGAGGAAGAAAAGGCTCGTACGGGTAAAAAGACTCTTGGGACATTTATGAAATATGTCCCAAAGACCATCAGAGTAGCCTTGAGCCAAGGTGGTTTTGATGTGGAGTTGACGGTGGATGGCCAGACCGTGGTTGACCCCAAAACAAAACAAACTCGGTTTACGGTGGGCACGATTTTAGGCACGAGCAGCCCCATTATTGGTGGTGTGGTGGGGGCGCCAGGGCCCTTTGATCATTTCCGTTTGATTTTGGTACAGCCAACGTTACGTGGGGTGGCTAGCGTGGTCGAAGGTTTTGCCCGTGGTTTGGGCAATACCATAGGGGTCAAGATTGAAGATCTTTTGCGTAAAGTATTGGGTAATAAAGTGGGGGATTGGGCAAGAAGCATTGGGGTGCATCGCATCGGCATCGATTTAACGGCACCCAATCATCGGCCGCTTATTGTGCCCAAGCATCTCAATATCGCCATCAAACCTGGGCAAGAGGTGGCCTTGACATTCTTTCATCGGGACAAGCCCAACCGCTTGCAACGGTTCTTAGCTAAACGAGGGCATATTACTTTAACTCCCGGTGCACCGTTGGAGGTCGCTACGATTGCCAATGGTGATGTCGTTTCCGATGTGCGACGGGCCGTGATTAAACTCCCTGCCCATCATGTGCCGGTGCTGGCCACCCCCGATTCCATGGCGGTTCGTTTTGACCGAGCCTCTGCTTTGGTTGAAGGTAGGTTGCCCGTTGAAGGTAGGTTGCCCCAAACTTCCGATGCTGATTTGGTGCAGAGTCGCTTAGGCCCCGATGGCCAGCCCAAAGTCGTGCGCAGTTCTAAGGCTACCACGCCTGTAGGGCGTGTGGATGCAATTCCCGTGGGTGGAAGATCCGAAGGAGACATCCGGCGAGTAAGCTCGCCTTATTTATCAGTGCCTCGGTTGAATCAAGTTGCACAAGGGCTAGGGGTAGATCCAAGGCAAAGTCATTTGCTTTTAGGCCACCACGCAGGGCTGCAACGAGTGGAAGATTTGGCTAAAATTGCCGAGGGATCCCATGGCCAACCTTTAAGCGTTGAGGCATTGCAAAAATTAGATATGCCCTCTCGCTTTCCCCAAAACACTCTGCTCAATCGATTGAATACGCAAAGCGGTTCTTTGGTGTTGGGATTAACTAGCATGGTGGTGGCTCCACACGTGGCGAAATCCATTGGGCTAGATCCCGTTCGAGATCGCGAATTGAGTTATGGTGTTACTGTCACGGGTATTGAGGTTGGCCGCCAAGTAGGGGGCAAAGTTTTGGAGGTTTTAGATAATCGCTTTGCCCATCGGCCTTATGCCTTTGTTACCCAAGAAGTGGCAAAAGTTTACCGTGAATCCTTCGTGCGTTATACCTTTCATGCGCCGAGGAATTTACCCGTCGATGTTTGGCGGGCCAGCACTTACGGCCTTACCGTGGGGGATGGGTTAAAAGGTGTGGCCAGGCTCCCCGTGCGAGCGACGGTGGCCATGGGGCATGGCATCTTTTGGGGGCGCTTAGCAGAGTTAGGTTTAACCAGGGCAGGGCTTGGTGATTCTGAAAAGGCGGTGATGGCCATGGGGGCGGCTTATACCGTGCCCATGTTTGCTCAATTGCTAGATACCGAAAGCAGGCTCTATCGTTTCTTATATTCTAAGCCCATGAATTTTATGGCCAAGGTTTCGGGCTGGGCCATGGTGGGTGATTTGGCTTTTTCAGGGATGCTGCGAATGGCAGCAGGTAGCGAAACTATCGCTCTTTCCCACCGTGCCAGCACCTTGCGTGAAACCGAGGGTGAACGTTCTTGGCTAAGCGATGCGACTCATTTCTTGGCCCCCACCGTAGGGGACTTTTTCGATAGCCATAACCTCGTGGGTGAAGAAAATGAGTACATGCAAAGGGCAAAGGCAGAGGCCAAGGCCCAATTAGAAAAAATACAAAAAGATTATCCCGCGGCTATGCGACAATTTGCCGAAGTTTTAAAAGCGGAGCCTGTAGAATTTTGGTCGCAAAAAATAACTTTAACTTCGCTCGAACAACGCATTCAACTGTGGTTAGAAACCGCCTCTGACACAAGCAACCCCGAAGCCCTGGTGCAGGGCATTATCCAGGCCTTTCCCCATGATGACTTGAGACCCAAAGAAGTGGTGAAGAGTTATGTAAAGATTAGGGCCTATGAATTGCAACATCGTTTGGTTGCGATGACAGCGGGGCCCTTTTATGCAGAAAGTTTTCTCGCGAACATCTTCGACCCACAAGGTCGAGTTAGTTCGCGAGAAAACTTAAAGGCATGGATTTTGTAAGAAGTGTCATTGCAGAGTCAGCAATGACACTTCTGTCATTGCGAGCGTCTGCGAAGCAATCTCAGCCTATTTGTATAAGATTGCTTCGTCGCAAAGCTCCTCGCAATGACATTGTTTAAATATTAAACGTCTCAGCGTAGCCGAATCTCCAGCTATCCCCTTCTTTAAAAACCTTACAAGGAATAACCGCACCGTTGGAGGTGTTGAAGTTAATCAACCCTTCATTGGCTGACGAAGATTGCACGCTAAAAGAAGCGCCCTTCACCATTTCTTCGGTTTTGCTGGTGTCGCGAAAGGCCTTCCAAAAACCATTTTGGATGGGCAAGTCATTTTTGTCGAACATGGCCCGGATTTTTTCTTTATCCATCGATTCTTCTTTAGCGACTTCTTCGATGAATCGATCTTGAGTGTGTTTGGAAAGAGATTTCCAAGCAATATCGAATTTTTGATCTGACACCGCCTTAAAAAACCCTTCTACCGGAGCTTCCGGTTTGTCATAGGTGAGTTTGTTGCCAGCCTTGCCCCCACAAGCATATGTGAAAATCACAAGCACAACGGGTAGAGCATAAACTAAGTATTTTTTCATAATACCCTCTTTTAAAGTTAGAGTTAATAAAGTCTTACATATGAACCTTAAAATCATCTTTGGCAAGTCCCAATTTTTCGTTCAATTGGGCTACTAAGTTGATGTTTTGGTCCATGAGTTCGGTTTCTAAATAAACGAGATAATCTTCTAAAAAAGTTTCGAGCGAATATTTATTTTCTTCACCGGCCAATTGGTCGAACAATTCCCGGTACCGCGGGTTGCCAAACTCCGATTCTAGCCACAAAATCATGGCCTCTACAAAACGGGTGCCAATGATCATGGAGTTGCGCAACACTTTGTTGATATTAAAATCTTTTTCGATGCTGTAAAAAAAGTCGACAAATGAGCTTTGGGTGATGAGGTCATAACCCATGCTGATGTAGTCACGCTTTTTCCCGCCGCTAGTGTGAGTTGATACATAAACGGTTTTGGTAAAAACTTCGGAAGAGGCCGAGAGGTAATTTTCTTCCGAATGATTCAAGGCAATATTTTTACCAAATAAAATAGAATGAATGATGGGTGAAATACCCAATTCGCGATTGCCCGAAATAAAATCGAGGTAGGTGACCCCCACCGTTTTTTCCACCACATTTAAAACTTCGGCAAAAGGGGAGAGGTGTTTTAAATTAACCGCGTCAATTTCGGTTTCTTTGCCGAAAAGATCTTCGGGGAGCACATCGCTAATGGGTCTTTTAAATTGGCTGCCCACGCGGGCGAGCATGTCGAGGATTTCTTGATGGGGGATTACATTGTAAAGGCCGGCAATATTTAAAAATTTGTCGCGGATCAGGCTGCGCTGCATGGGTTGGACGTTCCAAGAAAAGAAGCGGTACAAATCGGCCTCTAAATGGCTCATGAAACGGTCTTTGGCCTCTTGAAACTTAACCCCGGAAACATCTTTGATATTCAACACGAGTTGGGCTAAAAGGCTTTGTTCTTCAGGAGAAAGCAGGCTATGTTTTTTACGGATTTGATCGAGAATTTCAGCTTCTTTTTCCATAGGGCTTTTATATAGCATAAATTGTACCAAGGAGACCACTATGGTGGCAAATAAAGAAATAACGCGGGTTGGGTTGATTCAAATGAGTTGCAGCCCCAAACCCAAAGAAAATTTAGACAAAGCCATGAGCCTATTAACCCAAGCCGTTGAAAAGGGGGCCAAGGTGATAAGTCTACCCGAATTATTTGCTACCCAATATTTTTGTCAAAAAGAAGAACAGCGGAATTTTGAATTTGCCGAAACAATCCCAGGGCCTACAACTCAAGCTTTAAGCGCGTTTGCGGTTCAACATAAGGTGGTAGTGATAGCGCCGCTTTTTGAAAAACGAGGCAAAGGGGTTTATCATAATAGTGCGGTGGTTTTAGGGCCCGATGGTAAAATTTTGTCGCATTATCGCAAAATGCATATCCCCGACGACCCCCTCTTTTATGAAAAATACTATTTTGCCGGGGGCGATTTGGGTTTTTTGGCCGTGGCTACACCGGTTGCCAAATTGGGGGTGCTCATTTGTTGGGACCAATGGTTTCCCGAGGGGGCGAGGCTAACCGCTTTAAAAGGGGCTGATATTCTATTTTATCCCACGGCTATTGGTTGGATTTCGGAAGATGACAAACCCACCCAGATCGCTCAACACGAGGCCTGGGAGACCATGCAGCGTTCTCACGCCATTGCCAATGGGGTGTTTGTGGTGGCCGTTAATCGGGTGGGGAAAGAAGGTGAAATTCAGTTTTGGGGTTCTTCGTTTGTGGCCGATCCCATAGGTCGCGTGATCAAACGGGCCTATGCCGACAAAGAAGAAGTGTTAGTGGTCGATTGCGATTTAAGTTTGATCGAACATACTCGCCAACAATGGCCGTTTCTGCGGGATCGGCGGGTAGATGCTTATGAAGGCTTAACCGCGCGTTATCTGGATAAATAATCAATGCCGAATCAATCTCTAACTTTTCATATGCCCGCCGAGTGGGAACCACATAAAGCCACCTGGCTCGCCTGGCCTTTTAATATCGAAACTTGGCCAGAAAAATATTTAGCCGAGGTGCAAGATATTTGGTGGCAAATGATCCAGCATTTAAGTTTGGGTGAAGAGGTTCATGTTTTGGCAAATGATCGTTCTCTCGTGGACAGCACACTTCTGTCATTGCGAGCGTCCGCGAAGCAATCTCAAATTCATTTTCATCAAATTCTCACCAACGATGCCTGGATCCGCGACTACGGGCCCATTTTTGTGCAAGGTCCCCACGGCAAAACAATTTTAGATTTTGGTTTTAATCGCTGGGGCGGTAAATACCCCGATTGGCAATTAGACAACCAGGTTCCAAGCCAAGTATCATCTTTATTAGGTTTGCCAAGGGTCGATGGCCAAATGATTTTAGAAGGTGGGTCGATTGAAGTGAATGGTAAAGGGTTTTTGCTCACCACCGAACAATGTTTGCTCAACCCCAACCGTAACCCTCAATTAAGCAAAGCAGCAATTGAAACTCGGTTAAAGAATTTTTTTGGAGCAAATACTATTGGTTGGTTGCCTGCGGGCATTGCAGGTGACGATACCGATGGGCACATCGATGACCTGGCACGGTTTGTTAATGCCAGCACTATTATAGCCGTGGCAGAAGAAGACCCTAGCGATGAAAATTATAAAATCTTACAAGAAAATTTGCGGGTATTAAAATCTTTGCGAGATGTAAACGGTAAACCCTTTGAAATTGTAACCTTGCCCATGCCCGCTCCGATCGAAGATCCCTTTGTGAAGGGTAGGTTGCCTGCGAGTTATGCTAATTTTTACATTGGCAATGCAGTGGTGTTGGCACCAATCTTCAATGATAAAAATGATGAAAGGGTTTTAACAACGTTACGCAAGTTTTTTCCCACCCGCGAAGTGATAGGAATCAATTGCTCAAAAGTTGTGGTTGGGTTAGGGGCCTTTCATTGCGTCACTCAACAGGAGCCTATTTAGGCGAACGGGCCCGGCCCCGGGTCTTCCCCCAGCAGTGCTCGTCTGCAAAGCAGACTCCGCGCTGGTGGGGGGCCCCCTACCCGGGTCACCCGTTCGCCTCAAATATTAGAGGAGAAAATTTTATGGCCAATTTAAGACAAACCTTAGAACTCTGGGGGTTTGCGATACGTAAAATCCCGCTGCTTTTTATTTTAAGGCCGCGCATTGTAGAGATCAACGCTAAGCGTTGCGAAGTGGTCATCCCCCATAATTTTTTAACCCGCAATCATTTGGGTTCTATGTACTTCGGCGCGCTTGCGATTGGCGCTGATTGCGCGGGCGGCTTGTTTGCAGTAGCGGCCATTAAGGCCAGCCAAAAAAACGTGGTTTTTATTTTTAAAGATTTCACGGCTGAGTTTTTGAAAAGGCCCGAAAGCGATGTTCACTTTATTTGCGAAGACGGAACCAAAATAAAACAAGCCGTGGCCAAGGCCATCAAAACCAAAGAGCGCGTGAATGTCACCACCAAGATTTTAGCCTTTGCCCCCAAAACCAGTGGCGAGGCCCCGGTCGCCAAATTTGATCTCACCGTATCGCTTAAGTTGAAATAGATTTGTCTGGTTTGCCATCCTTGGTTTGTTGAAAAATGTGCTTTCTGTCATCCCTGCGGAGGCAGGGGCGGGAATGACATTTTTCAACACACCCATCCCACCTTATATTCATTCTAAAATAAGCATGTATAGATATTGTGCCTTAAAAAGCCCCAGTTTTTAACTAGCTGAAATTATTCGATAATTTTATTTTAAATATGGGTATAATTTTTGCACCATCCCTCTTGGTAGAACAGGGGGGATTATGCGGTTTTTACATGCTACATTCTTTTTTATCATTACCTATTTTTTGATTTTGCCGGTGGCCGGGGCTTGGGGTATTTATCATTCAGGTTCTATTACCCTCAGCACTACTTGCACCTCGTTTAACCCCGTCAACACAACGGTGTTTGCGGAAGGCCTTGCTGGGCCAGGTGGCGATGGTAGTTATTTCAACCCCTATGGTAGTTTGGCCGAAGTCATCGATCGTTTGGCGCAAAACCCCATCGTTGATACAGTTTGCCTAAAAGGTACTTTTACCGAGGCCTTGTCATTACCCTATGACATTCAAACCACGAGTTTAGCGGTTTTGGGCTACCAAGGTGGGGCAACGATTGATGCCAATGGTGCAAGTTATGCCCTGTCGAGTTCGGCTTATTCTAATTTACAAAATTTAACCATCCGCGCTTTGACCTTACAGGGTTTTTCTTATGCGGGTGTTTCTATTCACGATTTAGATACGTTGGTTGCGGATACTATTACCATCGATGCAAGCGGTGCCTCTTATGGGATCTACCTTTATGGAGTTGAAGAGGTTACCCTCAAAAAAATCACCCTTGCCCATTCAAGCTATGCCGCTATTTCAGGCCAGGATTTAGGAAAATTTTCAATTGCGACGAGTTCATTGTCTGATGTTGGCCATTATGCGGTTACTTTAAATTATACCGATGAGGCCACGGTGCAAACGAGCCAATTTGCAGGTTATGATTACACAGGCCTTGATCTTGAAGCAGACAGTGTAACCTTAAATCGCAATACCTTATCCGGGTCAGGTCATTATCATGGGCTTAAAATTCATGGTGCCACGTCTACTTTGATCACCAACAATTTTGTATTAGATCACACGGTTTCTGGGGTTGATGTGGGCGAGGCAGAAGGTTCGGTTTATCTATTTAACAACAGTTTTTCTAACAACAAGGTTGCGGCAAAATTAAATGGTGGGGGCCCTCACGCCCTTTATCCCATTGCTTATAACAATATTTTTTATTCCAACGATTCTCAAAGTGCTTATGATGAGAATGCCTTTCATGCCAACACCGAAGCCAGTGAAGAGAGCAATTTTCTTTTATCCACATTGTCTTCCCCCACCGATAATCCTGATTTACTTCTTACCTCCGATTACAATCTCTTTTATGGTGCAGTTACCGTCGATAATGCCAGTCCCATTACTTTTAGTACTTGGCAGACCTGGGGTTATGATGCCCACTCTTTAACCGGCAACCCCTTGTTTGCTTCAACCTCAAATCTTCATATCAAGAATGGTTCCCCCGCCATTGACAAGGGCCTTAATTTGAGCCTTTGGGTGCCTCAAGATATCGATGGCCAAAGCCGCACCACCCTCTTGGATATTGGGGCTGATGAAAAGGGGAAGTCCCCTTCAACCTTTAAGTTTATAGTGGGTGGCTCTGCCTTTGCCAAAACGTTCGATTAATCCCATTTCTAGGAGTTTTTTAAAATCGAGGGCTCGGGTGGCTTTTGCTCGCTTGGTGAGTTTAGAGTATTGCGGGTCGGTGATGAATCCTTGGTTTTTAATAAAATCTAAAATTTTCTGATGATGACGTTGCAAGGTGGTGGCAGGCGATAAGTTCTCTAATTCAAGTTCTTTTTTAACTCTCAACAATTCGTCGATGATTCCATCGGTAAAATATTCTAGCCATTCTGTAAAATCGATAGCTTTTTCGAGTTCATAATAGTTCCCCAATAACCCTACTTTTTGAAAATAGGTGCTTACCTTTTGATTATAATAATTTTCAAAGCTGAAAAGCTTAAAAGTGTTAACTCCCATTTCTGCCAAAATTGTTTTGGTAGCCAGGCGTGCGGTTCTGCCATTGCCATCGACAAAGGGGTGGATGATGACAAACTGCTTGTGAAAAATCCCAGCTAAAATGAGCGGGTCAATTTTCCCTTTTTGGATATGCAAAAATTCTAGTAGTTCGTTCATGAATCGTGACATATCTTGATGATCAGGTGGTAGATAAACAAGCTGCCCACTCTTGGGTTCATTCACAAAAACCGGTTCGTTTCTTAATTTTCCCCACCGCTGATTTTCGATTAACTTTTCGGTGATTTGCTTTTGAATATTGCATATTAAATCAAGGTTGATATTCAATTGCCCAGCATCGATTTTTTTATTCAGTTCTTCCAAGGCATGGTTATAGTTTAAAACCTCGCGCTCCGTATTTCGAATATGGGCAGGCCTGGTTTTAAGAAGCCTTTTTACATCGGTTAGAGGGAGAGGATTGCCCTCGATACTTGTTGAGGCATAAGTCGACAAGGAAGCAGCCTTTTTTTCAAATTTCATTAAAACCGTATGAGGCAATGAACGATGGTTTAGATCAGAGATAATCGAGGTTATCTTTTTGATATTACTTAATAATAAGTTTGTAATCGTGAACTTAGGCTCAAACATATTCGTCTAAATTTAGACTATAATTAGACGATTGTAAAGGTGAAAAGAAAGAGCCCTTAATTAAGCGCAACTTTTTTGTTAGGAAAGCGAGAAACGCGCCATACATCAAATTGGGGGTGAGAAGGAGCTTAAGCCATGGCTAGTGGACCAGGAGGGGTGCGAGGAAAAGGCAGGGGGGGTGAACAAGGGCGAGTGGGTGGTGAGGGTACGCCAAAAGATCCTAAGGTTGGTGAAGAAAGAGAGTCTAGGTCTCGTTCGGGAGAAGCTGGAAGAATTGCGGCTGTGAAAGCTGGAGCGGCGGCTGTGGTGGCCGATGCAGTCAAAACCGTTGGGGCTATAGATTGGTTGCGCTTGCTTGCTGGCCATGGAAAGCCTCAATCCGTCGATATATCAAACCGCTCTGATGTTGGTATGGTGTATGAAGCCGGCCAAGCGTTGGGTGGGCTTTTTGGTCGCATTGGGGTGAGCCCCTTGATTGACCGCCTTGGATTATCCAGGCTAGCTTTTCTTCGTCCAAGGTCTGCTTGGAACATGGATTCGTTTGCTGATTGGAACATGGATTCGTTTGCTGAGTTAAGTGGGTTGGACCTCATAATCAAAATAGAGCCTGACTTCGGAACCTTTAATGCTTTGGAATTCTCGCAATCCGGCGACTCTATTCGGCAAATCTATGCGCCGTTTGCCAAACTGCCCGATGGTCTTTATGAAGCAGATAATTATTACGTAAGAATCATCACGAGACCCTCTTTAAGGGGTGTTGTTCCAAGAGAGATCTCCATTTGGGATAACACAACACATTCTTTGATAGCTCCTCAAAAGATAACCCCAACTTTTTTGAACAATTTGGCCGGTGATATTGGTGCTCACCGTTACCGCGTTTATACCCCCTTAGAGGCTTTGCATGGCTCGCTTTATGAGCTGCTTATGGAAGTGCCTGCTAGAGAGCTCCCGCCGGTAGTGCAAGGGATATGGATGTTTATGGGACTCCCCGTAGTTACTCCTCCAGGGGTTGTTCTTTTAGAATATTCTTTACAGCAAATGTCAGGGGGCAAGATGGATGCGCTGGTTACAATGGCAGAACTTAGGGGGAATGGTTTTGGAGTAGCTGCGATTGAACTTTCTTCCGGTACTGTTCCAAGCGAGACGACGGGTGTGCCGGTTGTTGAGATGGTACGCAGTTCGAAGGTTTCTGCTAATAAATCAACCGACTTTGTTTTAGCCCAGTTAGGTGGAGCAGGGTTCAAGGTGAGGTTGAATTATGAGTTTTTTCTTGAGTTAGATGGTTTTGCCTATAATGTGCTGATTGTCTTGCCTGATGGTCATGAGGCAACCCTTACCCGTTTCACAACTGGAAGATCCCCTACTTCAGCGCCATTTCCATTTACTGGCCCCCTTCAATTGAATGCTCCTCTCATCGTAGGCGACACTTTGCAGGTCAGTGATGGCAGCAAAACCTACGAGCTTTTTGTGGGTAAAGGCGGGCATTATACTGTAAAACTTTTGCCTTGAGTAAAAGCTTGCTAAGCTGAATTTTCCATTCATTTCATATAAGTAGGCTGTTTTACGTATTATAAACAATATATGCGTAAAAATATGGCAATTTATTTAATTTTGATACGATAAGTGCGTAGGGGTTATTTTTTTAAAAAGGGGTTTGATATGCCACCACCAAGAGCAGTTAGGGAAGCAGTTGCACGGGTATTCCCATTCCAGCGGCCGGGAGAAGAAATTAAAAAGGGCGAAGAAAGGCGAACTGGGGTTATTCCGGGCAAAGCAGAACTCTTGCCAGAACTACGTCGGTTGGCAACCTTTGTGGTCGAAGAGAGTCATTTGGCCCACCGCGCCTTTGACAGGCTTGCACTATTTTCTAAGTGGCTCAATACACGTTTTCCTCCTCGCCCCGATAACCCCGATTATGTTTTTTATCCGGCAAGAACGGCGCCCGTTCAAACTGCTGAACCAGCAAACACGGTTCCTTTATTTCCAGGTCAAGCGGATGCTGTTGAGGCAGCGGCAGAGCTTGTGAGGGATGGCGGTGATAAGGGTGATTGGTAAGTTGTTGGTAGAAGGGAAGGGGATATATGGGAAGGCCAGGGGAAGTAACACCAAAAATTGATGCAGGCGCTAATTTCGCCGTAGGTGATGCTGGCATTGCCGAAGTGCCACCGACAAACTTAGCGGCACCCGTGGCAGCGCCGGATATGGCCGGGGATTTTCAAGAATTGCAGCAACTAATCAGCGGCCAACCGCCGGTGGTGTTGGGGGACCCTGCCCAAATTCTCCAAGAAGACCTTGCCCTCGCCCAAAAATTCCAAGATTTAATCTTGCAAGCACCCGCGTGGCCTGAGGCTTTAGATCAGCAACAAAGGGCACTTAATAGTGCATTAAGTGAACTGGCGGGCCTTGGCCAAGAATTGATGTCGGCTGATTTTCAAAACTTACCCCGTGATGCGCAAGAACAGGCCGCTCAAAGCCAATATCGCCAAGACCTAGAGGTCAGGGCCGTGGTTTTGCAAAAAAAAGTCGAGGACCTGCAACAAGAAATCTTACAAGCCTTGAGCAAAAACCCCGATTTTCAAGAACATAATCAAGTCATTGCCGTGTTTTCGCAAGCTTTGATTTACTATACCCATTTTCAATCGTATGATCGGGCTGATTTTTCGCATCAAGGTTTGGCCAAAGTACTGGCCCGTGAATTAGGCAAGCTCATGGTATCGGCAGATACCGCGGGTTTGCAGGGTTGGTTGAAAAAGGCAAGCCTTGCCAAAAACGTTTTGGATCAATTGTCGCAATTGCCTGATCGCTTGAAAAAGCTCATCGATGAGCAAGAGGCTCAAGCTATCCTGGGCTTGATGGAAAATGTTGCCGAAGGTCTTAAAGTTTCTGGGGAAGCCACACTCGACAAGCCTTTAAAAGATAAGATAACCGATGCTGTATTGTATTTTCAGGCCCTCCAAACCTATGGCGAACTTGAGGAATTGCGCGTTTATGTTAGGTTTGCCCCTTGGCTTGAACCGCTTATCAATCAAGGTTTGCATGAACTGAGACAAGCCATGTTAGTTTCGCACGAAGCCAACCTTGGTTGGGCTGATACCATTGTGCGTTGGCAAGAGGTGCCAGGTCATGTAAAGGTTTTCTTAGTGCAACGAGAAGCTTTGTTGCAGGCCCGTGGCACTTTGAAAGCTATGTGGAATGAGTCTATTGCTGCCCAATGGGATGAGGTCGATGATGGCTCCCATGATTTGCCTTTAAGCTTTGAAATTTTTCGTGGGGGTAAAGAGGCCGAAGGTAAGCTCAATAAAATCGAACGGGCCTTGCAAAAAGTCATCACCGATCATGGCCAAAACCCCTTGACCTCTGAAATCCCTAACAAGTTGGCACGGGTTTACCGTTGGGAAGTGTTTGTGGGCTTGTCTTCTAATGTTAGCCCCGTTATTAAGGTATTAGCCAATGTCAATTCAACCTTGCCCGAAATTCCCCTTCAACCCACCCCCGAGTGGTTAGAAAACGTTTTGAAAACGATGGCCAGCGATTTTGCTGAGGGAGGGGCGTATTTTCAAGGCCTCATCCAGGCTCATGCCAATTCAGAAGAAACAACATCGGCGGCACCCAACCCGTTGCGAGAAATCTTGTGGAAGTTGAAAACATTGGAAGAGTCGATTGAACAACTCCATGCAACGCAGATGTCATTGCAAGTGCCCACCTCTGGCGGACACCCACGTCATCCCGGCCTTGAGCCGGGATCCATGATGGCCGAAATATTCTCAGATCCCGAGTTAAACCCAGCCTTGGTTCTTGAAGAGCTTCATCAAAATTTGCGCCACCAGTATGGAGAAGCTTTGGTGGAATATCTTATTCAAACCGCTGACAGCCTCGATGCCCGCTTGCGTGACGAATCAGATATTTCATTCACCCGGCGCCGGGCAGGCCTTTCTAGCCTTTATGGTTTAAGAGAATATTTACGCCACGAGGCGGCCGATCTTTTAGGCCAAGCCCCGGAAACGCTTGATATTAAAGTGCTAGCGATGGAACGCCAAAAGGCCAAAGCCAAAAAACAAGACCCGCTAGGCCATGCTTTAAACCATCTTGATTATTATATCAGCAAGGCGGTGGGTGCAACCGCGCTTAGTTTAGAAGAGTATGATCAAAAAAAGCAAGGCCTACCACCCCCTGGAATTAAAAAATTATCGCTTTTAAAACCCGATGACATGATCAATGCCATCTTAGGCGCAGCCCATGCTGCTGATTGGCGAGAGGATTTGTTAAACCGAATGCCCTTGGCTAAGTTAGGCTTTGTGAACTTTATTCGCCAGCCCGGGTTAATTTTAGATTATCTTGAACAAAAAGAGGATTTAGCCCAAGAGCTTTGGCAGGTGCGCCACTATTTAGACTTGCAAGCTGCGGCTGAACCTGACCCACCGTATCGCTTTGAGCTCGATGATTCCTTGAGTTTAAGTGTCGCTCAAACTCAGGCCATCTACGCACGCATCGAGCAATTTGATTTTTGGAACCGATGGAGCGATGGCTATGTGGGGGTGCAGAGTTTAGAACGATCCTTGGCTGACATGGGTGAATTAGAAGGTAGCGTGCTTGATGGCCAGGCCTTTGTGCCGCGGGCCTATCACTTGCGACGGCGTTTGCAAGAGATTGCCAAACTCATCGGTGAGGGCCGGATGGAAGAGGCGCAAAATTTATGGGTTGCTTTTCAAAAGCGACGCCATAGTTTGGCAAAAGAGCATGATCGCATTCAAGCCAGCAACGAACGGCAAGAATTTGCCGTTACCGTCGTGCTGATTTTAGGTTCCAGCTTTTTTGCGCCAGGGGTCGGTGCGGTGTTGTTGCGCGGAGGTTCGTTTTTAGGCAGGATGGCGCTTGGAGCAGCACGAGTGTTGCCGGGTGCAACCCGGGTGGGTAGCTATGCGGTGCGCGGTTGGCGCGCTGGAGCGGCTACTTCGGTGGGTCGAGCAGCTCGCTGGCTTACGACAACAAGGCATTTTACCACGCCTGCTGAAGCTTTAAGTCATTCGTTAGCCTTTCATCTGTTAGAAAAAGGCGGCACCGTTGCCTTTAATGAGATGGGCCTCACCAACCGCCCCTTGTTCAACTCTCATTTAAGCGTGGGGCAAAATATAACTCACTTTGTTTATGATGTGGTGGCCTTTAACCCCATGTTACGCACCCTGGGGGCAGCCGATCGCTTGGCCCTGCGCATGATGCCAGCCATGCTGCGTAACGCGCGCTTTCCTACCATGGCCGAACATTTTGGTGGTTATGCCGAACGTTATATCGCTAAACCGGGCTTTAGAACCTTTGCCCACTCCACTGGCCAGTTGGCAAAAGGTTTTGCCACCTACTCGCGAGATGCAGGCCTCTGGCTCTTGCCATACGGCACGCGCTTGGGTGCAGAGTACACCGCCTTTAACGGTTGGTGGGGCGTGAACGATGTTGGTTTGCAATCAGGTCTGATGCTGGCCACCGGCGAGTTGGAAAATTTAGATGATGTGGTGGGTCACCTGGCCTATCAATTGAGCGCCGAAAATTTGGGCCATGTGGCCTATGACAACGCGGCATTGGTGTTGGGGTTGAAAGGTGGTGGCACTGGCGCTCGCTATGTGGCTAGCAAAGCCACGTCTCATACCAACTATCGGGCCAGGGTTGCGCAAGCCGATTTGGAATGGCGCTATGAAAAGCTTTACCAAGAATTTAGCAAAGTGCGTGCGACCCTCGATACCCAAGATCCACTCAATCGTAACCCTGAGCTTTTACGTCGCTGGATGACCTTGCGCGACGAATTGCGGCCCCTTGCGTCGTAAGCTCTGTCATTGCGAGGAGTCTGCGACGAAGCAATCTACTCGATTTAACCGGTGAGATTGCTTCGCCCGTTGGGCTCGCAATGACAAAATTAGATTAGTACCCCAGCACCTTCCTTGCCTTTTGTCGTTTCATGCCGGGTTTAATTTTGGGGTCGTAGAGTATTTGGATCACCTTGCGATCAATGGGGGCATAAGTTTGCACCTGGGTCCATTTTTGATAAAAAATACTATCAGGGTAAATAAAACTGTCGTTGAGCAGCCCCAAACTTTGGGTGAGTTCTTCACGAATGAGATGATTGCGTTCAAGTTGGGTGATTTTTTCAGTGCTAATCAACACGGTAGCTTCGTAAATATTATAGGCCCCATCCCATAGAATGTAGGCAAATCCCATGTTGCCGGGCACATATTCTTTTAAATAACTTTTAAATTGTGAAACCGGTACAAAATAAATCGTTACATTGGGCCGGTCACTTGAAAACTGCAATTGAATGGGTTGCACCAAACTATTCAGGTCACCGACGACTTGCCGCAGGGTTTGTAAATCTTCTGCCTTAGGGTTGCCTTTAACAACGATGCGCAGGTTTTGGTTCCATTTTTTAATCATGGGGTTTTTGTTGCCATATTCCGAGCCCAGCGCTGTGGTGAGAAAATAACTCACCGCCTCCTGAGAATATTCGGCGCGCAATTCAACTGGACATGCAAAAATAAAAATAAGAAGAAGATAACGAAAGTATTCCATCATTCAATAACTTCCCAGTGGCCACCCCTGTCTGGGCCCACTCTTTGCAAAAGACCAGCTTCTTTCAGTTTCCTAACCTGCCATTCCACCCCTTTACGTGTAAGGTCAAGGGTGGAAGCCATTTCTTCTGTTGCTATTCCAGGGTTTTCACGAATTAGACGTAGGATTTTCTCCCTAGTTTTCTCCCTAGTTTTCTCCCTAGTTTTCTCTTCATTTTTATCATCAGTGGCCTTCAATGCATATTTTGGGTTTCGGTAAAATAGAGCACGAAAAAACGTATCTGATTCAAAAACTGGTTTTTTAAGATGGGCCTTTTTCATCAGTGTTCGCATTCGGCCTATACCAGAACCAACACGTTCCATCTTGTCCATACGGTGAAACAAATCTGCAATAATCAAATTACGCCTGACGGATTCTTTCCCAAAATTTTCTTTTGAAAGACCGGAGGGAAGCCCGCCGGGGTTTACTATTTCAACTCTGTCATCAAATATATTTACCGAGATATTCGTGCCACGCATGCTGTAATCACGGTGGACAAGTGCGTTCACTAGTGCTTCTCGTAATACATCCAATGGAATTTCATAAATATCATGACGATCCAATTCATGAATTTCGCTGCGTACGTTCAGATGTTTTTTCAAAAAGGCCATTGCTTCATTGAGTTGAGTCAACAAATCATCTCGGATGTCTTTACGATCGTAGATGTAGGTTTTATTCTTGCCTTTGAACGCTGCGAGAATTGATTCGCAATACGGAATAAATTTACTGACGTTATCAGCGAACATCAAAGTCCCAGCATTCTTGATTCTGCCCTCATGATAGGTGCCAACGCTAGCAAGAATTGAGGGCAAGTTTGCTTGACTCACTTTAACCGAAGCCCCCGATTCTTTAAAAAATAACCGGATTTTTTTGAGTGAAAGATCTCCTAATGCAATTTTGAAACAATCCAAATCTTCAAAAATGACATCCGTGCTTTCTCTGAACAGGGTCCGAACTTCTTTTTGGGTCATTTTTTGCGTAACCGCATCGAGCCTACGGAAATAACCCGATGAGCAACTGTAAGGTTTTTCACGTCCTTGAGGAACCTCGATAGCAATAACGTCACCAACCCGGGATATTCCGGCAAGTGTAATATGCGGCTCGCAGTTGCGGGCAAGGTCAATAAGTTCGGCTTTCATGCGATTGGTGAGCTTCTCACCTACGACATTGCCCTCATCGTTTACACCAAGAAGAATGATGCCGCCCCGAGCATTAGCCAGCGCGACAATGTCCCGATCTATTTTTGGTGTGTATTTTTCTTTGAACTCAACGGTCAGGCCTTCGCCTTCAATCAGAAAAAGCTTCAATTGGGCAGAATTAATACTCATAATTTATGGCTTGGGAGAATATCCAATGTTAGGAATCAAAATTCAAGTTTAATAGAGGGGGCTTTGGTGCCATATTTGATTTTTACGCCAGAATCGCAGCAAAAAATTCAATGCTGATGATCCACCCTGAGTTGGTTTTTTCAAAAATACCCGGTTCGGCAATCACCCATAATGCCTCTTTTGCCCCAAGCTTTTCGAGGCGAGGGGTAGATTGAAGGCTTTGTTTTGCTTTTAATTTACATTCAATGCTTGCCAAAATTTCTTTTTTGGTTCGGATTACAAAATCAATTTCGTGTTGTTGGTAATCGCGATAAAAACCTAACTGTAAAGCAGGAAAAACACCGGACGTTTCTGAAAATAACCCCCGGTAGAGCAGGCAGGCCACTTGAGTTTCAAACCTGGCACCTGCTTCAAAATCGGAGGTGTAGTTCACAAAGGAAAAATCGATGGGGTAGAATTTTTTTTCTTTACGAATTTGTTTTGCTTTCGATACAACACAAACGGGCAATTCAAAACCCCACAGCACTTGCCGCAGCGCCAACAGATCATTTTTGATTGTATTGGGTGAAACCTGGAGAGTTTCAGCTAAACTGCGCAGAGAATAGGTGGAACCTAAACCTTCCAATAAAAGTTGATAAACTTGCCAGATACGTTCAACATCCTTTCCTAAATGTAGGTCTTTCAAGTCACGATCGAGCATGGCGGTTTGATAATCTTCTAACCACTGTTTAAAAAACAACATGTCTTGCCTAACCAAATTTTCAGGGAAACTTCCGTACTGGGAATAAAAATCCCAATAATGGCGCAGTTGTTTTTGCTGGGG
The DNA here is from genome assembly GCA_016183235.1 of Deltaproteobacteria bacterium. NCBI lineage: Bacteria > Pseudomonadati > Myxococcota > Myxococcia > Deltaproteobacteria bacterium. The sequence goes on along the minus strand of JACPFA010000001.1, from coordinate 23,258 downwards.
TAAAAGAGCTTTTATTTTAGGGATAATGGCTGTTTCTCCTTTCCAAGGTTTTTCTAATTTTAGAGAACTTGTTTGTGATGTTACATATTCTCTAAAAGAAAGAGGAAACAAAGGTAGCCACACAGCTCTACCAGCCAAAGAATCGCCCTGATCTTGTTTTCTTAAATGAAAGGCCGAAGAACCCGATGCCACATAGTTGATAGCGTGAGAGGTTTTATCATAAGTGCCCTTTATTAAATTGCGCCAGCCTTTCACTTTGTGAATTTCATCTAAGAAGACAAGGGGCTTGTGTTTGGCAGGGTTTATGATGGGAAAGGCTCCCCAATTTTTTTCGTACCACTGAATAATAAATTCGGGGAATTTTTTAAAGGCCAACCGGTCTTTGGGAATATCCATGTTTAAATCGAGATTGGGTTTTAACTTATGCTGGATGAGAAAAGTTTTTCCTGCCTGGCGAGGCCCAAAAATAAAAAGGAGCTTATCTTTAAAATGAGGAAGGATTTGAGTGAGAGTACGTTCAAAAGTCATTTTATAAAATTATTCACATCTATGAACGTTTTTCAATAAAAATGTTCATGGGTATGAATAATTTTAAATAAGATACGCAACCGAAATAATTCTGTAACCCATGATAATGATTATAATTATATTTATTGATCATAAACATACGTATATTAAGAAACAAAATCATAAAATTAACGAAAAGACTCTTATACCCACCTTTGGGTATGGGAAGGAATTTTTATGGCAGGTAGAACAGTAAAAGCCGGGGGATTAACCGGTGGTCGTGAACCAAGTCGTGAAGGTAGGCCCGCAGGCGAAACGGGTGAAGCTAGGGGAAAGGCCGAAGAAGCAAGGGCTGTGCCTGATGCGAGAGCGGCAGGGGTAGAGACAGGCAAAACTGTCGGTGATGCGGAGTGGGCGGGGCTTGCTCTTAGGGCCTGGCGAGCGTTAGCGGGTTTGCCTCGTGGTGCCGGTAGAGGTTTTGCGGCGCTCTTTGGGAGATCAGGGGATGCTGCAAAGGCTTTGCGATCCGGCGGGCCATCAAACGAGGGGGATGCCGTTGATTTAGCGGCTGCAGATCGTGTTGTTACGATTGGAGATCTTGCAAAACCCATTTCAGATCCAAGAGTTTTCTTTAAAAGGCTGTCCCCTCATCATAGCGGTCTAGTAGCCCTGGGTGATGAGGTTCGCAGAGGCGAAGTGCATTATTTGGGTGAAGGTGAACCTATTCCTCGCGGTGAGCTAGTGGGTTATCGTGAAGTTGAATCCCAACAGGTAGTAGCGGGGATGATTGGGCCCGATCTGGGTTTTGTGGTGGATGCGCGCACTGGGCGAGGATCTTTTATTCAGCATCAATTGATTTGGCTGGAATTCCTTTAGCAATACAATATCGCGGGGGTGGATTCCAACCAGCAGGTAACAATCGCGGTATGTTTTCCGGGGCAGATCTGCAAATTTCAATGGAACAAGGTGGGCAAGGTACTCCAAGGCTTTATGTTGATGGATTTGAGGTGAGCGGGCATAGGGTTAGTTTGAATCCCAATTCTGTGCATCAAATCCAAGTGGGTGGTCGAAGATATTATTTATTGGCGAATCATGATGGGCGCCCCATGGGCAGACCCTTGCTCATGCTCATTCCTCTAGCGCATGAATATGCTCCACCAGCCACCCGGCCAGCTAGCTTGGCCTTGGGTGGTTATCGGATCGATTCCACAGTGTCAAATGCCTTACAGAATGGCTTGGTTTCCTTTGCTGGTTTAAGACCTGGCACCTATACTACCACTGGCTTTCCCGCGGAACTGGTCATTCATTATGAAGCCAGTGGGGTTGGAACAGAAGGGGAATTTCGGATGAGGAAAATATTTACCTTCGAAGAAGGTCAACCCTTTTCAACAGGTGAAGGAGTTGGGGCTAATATCGCAGGCATCCGAAACGAGATTCGTGTCAATGGCGATCAGCCTGATCATGAGGTTCCACCTAGCCGGCGCGTGGATTTGGCAGCTACGATGTTAGGAATGCCAACGGACTTTGTTATTTTGCCAGATATTAGCGGTGTTTCTAGAATCGCTTATGGAGAAAGAACTCAGGTGGATAGAGCTGACCCTAGTAGTGAGGACATCAACCGTGGTTACGGGAGTCACATGGCCTATGATTTTACAGAAGGTGAAACGGTGTTTCTTGAGGTTTCTCATCGTGTGGTGGGCCTAATGGAAACGCATCATGGTTCACATGAATGGCTTCGCGCCACTCTCTATGCAGCGGCTGGTCAAACCGCCATCATCGGGCATCAACGTATAATGATTGGTGGTGAGGCTCCGGGTAAGTATGAATTTGAAATCTCACCCACCGCCGATGAACAATCCTATGCTATTGAAGTCAATGGAGTTGCCTGCCGAATAACTTTTACCCAAGCAGGTGGCCACGCTTATGTTCGGGTGGTTTATGGCGACTAGACTTTAAGTGGCTTGGGTTTTCTGTAAAGGACCAGCAACCATAACAAAGTGGCCAGCGTTATTCCTCCGAAAATATCGACCACATAATGTTGTTTAAAGGTGAGGGTTGAAAGCGAAACGAGCGTGGCATAAATTAAAAGGTGCCAGGTCAATTTTCGGTGAAAGGTGTAGGCCAAATAAAAAAACAGAAAAGCAAAAGTGACATGCAACGAAGGAAAGCAGTTAAGGGCGGCCCCATCCATTTGGTAAAAAAACTGAATCCAAAAGATTAAGCCACTTGTGGTGAGTGGCAAGGCGGGTCGCAAATGGTATTGCACCGGGTAAAATAGCCAGATCATCTTGCTAATCCAGATCGCCAGCATAAAACATAAAAAGGCTGCCGTAAATTCTCGGGGTTTTTTAAGAATAAACACCAGGTAAAACGGCGTGACAAACAAACTTGCATAGACGAGAAACGAGAACGGTAAAAACGGGATCTTTTCTTCCCCGGTGAGAGTTAAAACATGAAAGCCCCCAGTTTGCAGCGAGAGCTGCCACGACAGGTGATACCAAGCCACAAAATAAACCAACACCAACCCCGCCCAAAAGAGCCGCTCTTTTAAGGAAAGATCCACACCCATAGTTTAGCAAATTGTTCAAAATAGAGGGGGATAATATTTTTATCCAAAGTATGAATGATTTTAAATAAGCTAAGTAACCAAAATAACTCGATAACTCATGATAATGGTTATTATTTTATTTATTAATCATAACTATACGTATACCAAGAAACAAAACTATAAAAGTGACGATGTTGTTCTTATGCCAACAACAGGAAAATCAAGGAGTCCCCGTCGTGTTACCGTTCCCGATTCTCGTGCGGCAGAGGGCGAGCGTGTGAAGGGAGGGGGGGGATGGTGAGTCAAGAAGGGTGCCTGAGGTAAGAGTTGGGGGTGGCGAAAGATCTCCATCAACACGCAGAGATGCTCGAAGGGTGGTTGACGGGAGAAACGCAGCGGTAGCCGTGGGGCGATTGGGGGAGATGGGTGATCTGCCTATACCAAGGCCTTCGCCCCCACCCGAGGTGGGGAGTGTCCCTTTTGGTAAGCCCGCCATGCAAGGTGGGCGTTGGTACACCTTTGCCGATCTGCGTAAAAATTTTGCGGATGGGGTATGTACTGACCTAGGATTTCTTCGCGTAACGCCGGATTGGCAGATAGCCTTTGATCTAGCAGTTTCTCAGGCCATACCGCACGGTGAAGAAGGTGTTCGGTTGTTCGTCAACGGTGCTGATTTGTCGGGCGGAGATATTCCATTGGTAGCTGGTGTGAATGTTGTGACGATGAGGCCGTGGGATGCTGTTCTGCCTCTTCAGTCCTGGTATGTAAACTATGACCCTAGGGGGTCAGGCGGTATTTCGGTGTTTAAGGTGCTAGCTTCTGAAGGTGATGGTGCCTATGGCTTACCCGAAAGGTCTACGGCAATAATGGCTCCTTTGAATCAAGATATTGAGTTGAATAATAGCGTTGGGCAAGATGGTGAACGGGATACTATGCCTCGTCGCATTGATCTGGCAGAAGGCGGTCGAGTTCGTTTGCAAGTTACGAGTGTAATGCCCGGTGTGCAAGGTTTGCAGGTAAGGGTGGTGGTTGAAGGGGGGCAATCGGTGCAGGTACAACAATTAAATAGGGAAAGAAAACGAGAAACCATCGAAGTATTGGGCCCTGCTTACCTTGAATTGGGCTTAGACGCTAACGATGGTAACGCCCAAAGAGAGAATCACCGCCTTTTTGGTAGAGATCTAAACGGCCACTTCCTGTGACGATAACCTCAACCTGTCCCCGATTAGCATCAAAGAACCCTTTCAAAAATCTTTTCCAGCGAGGATATTTGTGAATTTCATCTAGCACGAGGCGTTGGGGAAGTGGGGGCTTTTTCCAAAAGTAAGTGGGATCTTTTAAGAGGGTAGCGCGATGAGCTTCAATGTCCCAGTTATAATAACCATGCTCAGAGTGCACTTTTTTGAGGAGAGTTTGAGCAAACGTAGTTTTTCCTACTTGCCTAGGGCCTGCGATGAAAGCCATTTTTTTTTCTTGAGTCAGGGTTCGTTCAATATCTTGGCTTAGATAACGCATCAATAATTATTTGCATATACATGCAAATTTGTCACGACAATTTTGTACGTATATGCAAATTATCACTTTTATGTTCGCATTTCATAAATATAATAACTGGATATGGGTTGAACTTTGCTTTAAGCCCACTTTCTGTACAGAATCAGCAACCACAGCAAGGTGGCTAGAGCTATTCCACCTAAGATGTCGAGCACATAATGTTGTTTAAAGGTGAGGGTTGAAATGGAAACGAGTGTGGCATAAATTAAAAGGTGCCAGGTCAATTTTCGGTGAAAGGTGTAGGCTAAATAAAAAAACAAAAAAGCAAAAGTGACGTGTAACGAAGGAAAGCAGTTAAGGGTGGCCCCATCCATTTGGTAAAAAAACTGAATCCAAAAGATTAAGCCACTTGTGGTGAGTGGCAAGGTGGGCCGCAAAAAGATTCACACCCCTAGTTTAGCAAATTGTTTAAAATAGAGGGAGGAGGGTAATATTTTTGTCCAAATAGTTACCATTTTAGTAATAAATTAGGTATTAATTAAGAATTTTATTGTAAATATCATACTAAAATGGTAATTATTTGGATCAATGATACGTATTGAACATTCTCTTTATCGAAGCCTGGGGCGGGGTGAATTTGATTATTCTTTAGCAGCGAATGCTTTAATTCGTGCCGGCTATGCTGCTCCGGCCAAAAAGATTCACGATCTTATGAAGGCGGGGGTTTTGGTGGGGGTCAAAAAAGGGCTTTATGTTCTTTCAAAAGATTATATCCCTACTCCCATTTGCAAAGAAGCGTTGGCGAATCTCATTTATGGCCCTTCTTGTATTTCTCTTGAATATGCCTTGGCTTATTATGGCTTGATCCCCGAAAGGGTTGAAGTTGTTACCAGTGTTACTCCTAAACGGGACAAGCGTTTCGAAACACCCTTGGGGGTTTTTACCTATCGATATCTTGCCAAAAAAAAATATCCTGAAGGAATCAATCTTATCTGGGTGGACCCCCAACATCCGGTGCTGATGGCTTCGGCCGAAAAAGCCCTTTGTGATTACGTGCTCTGCAATAAGATTTCACATCTTGAAAGTTCAGTAGATGCTCAAAAATTCCTCGTGGAGGATTTGCGAATGAATCCTGAAAACCTAAAGCACTTTGATCTGGTGGCGCTTCATCGACTCAACAGAAATTATAAAAGCAAAGGCATAGATACGATTCTTGCCTTTCTCGAAGGGATAAGAGGATGACCCCCGCTGTGCGTGAAATGCTTTCTCGTTATAACTGTGAAACGGGCCAGGATTATGCGAACGCGCTTAAAGAGATCATCCAAGAAATTGCTCTTTTGGGTCTTTGGCGAGCTAAATTTTTTGAACACGCGGCTTTTTATGGGGGGACTGCCTTGCGTATTCTTTACGAACTAGATCGCTTTTCGGAGGATATTGATTTTTCACTGTTAAAACCTAAAGAGAGTTTTAAGTTTCAGCCCTACATGAGGGCTGTGCAAGATGAACTCGAAGCGTTAGGCTTTGATGTTTCTATTGAAGAGCGAAAAAAGAATGTTGAAACAGCCATTGAATCTGCATTTATCAAGGCAGACACTCGAAAACATCTGATCAAAATTCAAACTCCTGAAAATATTTCAGATCGAATTCCGAAGACGGCCTTGCTTACGGTTAAATTAGAAATCGATACCAATCCCCCAGGAGATTTTCAGACTGAGGTGAAAACGCTGCTTCTTCCTATCCCATTCTCAGTCAACACTTTTCAGTTACCGGATCTTTTTGCCGGAAAGATCCATGCCATTCTCATGCGTAACTGGAAATCAAGGGTGAAGGGTCGTGACTATTATGATTTTGTTTGGTACCTCGCCCGGCAGGTCCCGGTAAGGCTCAAACACCTAGAAGCAAGACTTCGGCAATCGGGTGGATGGGGCCAGAAAAAGGCCTTAAATCAAGAAATGCTTCAAACATTGCTCAAAGAAAAATTTAACTCCCTCGATATTGCAGCAGCTAAAAGGGATGTTGAACCCTTTCTTAAAGACAGGGCGGCTGTGGCCCTGTGGTCAAGGGGGTTTTTTATAGATTTGTTAGAACGGTTGAAGATAGTTTGAGTTTAACCCCATAAACCAACACCAACCCCGCCCAAAACAGCCGCTCTTTTAAGGAAAGATTCATATTAATAGTTTAGCAAATAATTGAAATGAGAGGGGTTATCTTTTTTGTAACTCTTTATTATGATTATTATTTTATTTATTAGTCATAAATATACGTATATTAAGAAACAAAATCATAAAACTAACGAGAACTATTTCATACCCTCTTTTGGGTATGGAAGGAAATTTTATGGCAGGTAGAACAGGGGAAGCCGGTGGACCAAACGGCGGTCATGAAACAAGAAGCGAAGCCAGGCCCGCAGGGGAAACAGGTGAGAGCGGAAAAAGGGCCGAAGAAGCAAGGGCTGTGCCTGGTGCGAGAGCGGCAGGGGTAGAGACAGGCACGACTACCGGTGATGCCCGACGGGTTGGGCTTGCGGCAAGGGCTTTGCGAGCGTTAACGAGTTTGCCTCGTGCCGGCGGTAGAGGCCTAATGGCACTCTTTGGAAGATCAGACGTTGCGGCAAGTGCTTTGCGACCTGGCGTACCACCAGGCGGGGACTCAAGAGATGTTTTAGCAGCAGCGGTTCGTGCCATTGAAGAGCCGGTAGCGAATTCAAGAAGTTTTTTTGATAGTCTCCCTCATCATACGAATCGTATTTCGGGGCCAGGGGAAATGATTAGTAGAGTTCGTGGTGGAGAGGTCTACTATGTTGGAGAGGGCGGCCCTGTTCTAGCTGATCAGATGTATGCCTATGGGGCAGATGTGGGGGCCAGACCTTTAGTAGCTGGGATGATAGAACCCAATTTGGGTTTTGTGGTGAATGCCAGAACCGGGCAAGGATATTTTATCATTCACAACTTTGCAGCCGAAATGGGACCCGGTGGTTTGAAGGCAGGTGGTACAACGCTTTTTGAAGAGATTAATCCTGGGGTTAATTATCCATCTCCTTTACACAAAAATGCCCTGATTGTGGTTCCTACGTCAGAAGGGCTTAAGCTTTATCATCATACCCCAGCAACCGCTGTTCCCTTAGTCAGTGATGGATATTTACCTAACCATGCCAATTTTGTGGGCGATGCTAAGGATCTACCTGGTCTCCATGAAAAATCTATCCATTTGAATGGGGCCTTTTTACGCGTTAATTATCGGGTTCCACCTCCTTTTGATCCAAAAGCGACTATCTTTGGGATACAAAACGAGCTTGCAATTTCCATGACTTCACAAGCGGGCGGGCCTGCGATTGTGATTAATGGTTATGAGTTAGGGAAAGGACAAAGGATTAATTTTGATGTGGTTGACGGTGTTCACCATATTCAAGTGGGCAGGCAGGGTTATTACCTCATAGCTGATCAAAGTTCATCGTTGTCGCGTGAACCAGGCTTACTAATGATACTGCCTGTAGAAGCAACGACGGGTGCTGACACCCGTTCGGCTTCTGATATCCCTGTATCGTCCGCAGGAGCAAATTGGACTGAGAATAGGGGAGTGGGAGTTAATGAATTTAGCGCCCTTTTTGCTAATTTGGCACCTGGTATCTACACGACCACGGGCTATCCCATGAGAGTCAAAGTTACTTATGCGGCCCATGGGGCTTTTGAATCGGGGCCCCTAGTCAGCAAACGAATCGACTTTGATGCTGAAAGCACCTATCCTGCGATCACGCTGAATGATCTAGTTCGAGTACGTGGCGAGATTGCTGCCAATGGCGATCGGCCTGATCGTGAGGTTCCACCTAGCCGGCGCGTGGATTTGGCAGCTACTATGTTCGGAATGCCAACGGACTTTGTTGTTTTGCCGGAAGTTGCAGGTGTTCCTAAAATTCCCTTTGGGGAAGAAATTCAGGTGGATTCACTTCCACGTAATGAGCGGGAAAGAGACCATGGTTATGGACGTAGGTTAGTTTATGATTTTACGGGGGATGGGAATGTTATCCTCGATGTTTTATATCATGCGAATGGTATAAGAAATGTGCTCTTCGGTTCACCCACAACAGTTCGCGCTACTTTCTATGCAGCAGCTGGGCAAACGGTGGTGATTGGCAGCGCTAGGACTGTAATTGGTGGTGCAGCTTCGGGTAAGTTTGAATTTGACATCCCAACAGAAGGCAGTGGAGATTTTCCCATTCAGGTGAATGGAACCCCTTACCACATAACTTTTACTCAAAGAGACGGTCATACTTATGCCCTCGTGACTTCTGGGGAATGAGCGGGAATTTTTATGGCGGTAGGTGGTAGAGTAGGCGGGCCTAGAGGGCCGCAGGGTCCCAAAGGGGAAGATCCAACAAAAACTGATGGAGCTAAGCCAGGGCGAGCTGGAGGAAAAGAGGCTGAGGAAGGCCGCCCGGTGCCTGAGGTGCGTGCTGGAGAAAAACCTGGGGGAGCGACTTCAGGTGATGCGGCCGCGGTGGTGCGGGCGAGTAGGGGTGCCGGGGCTTTCGCTTGGTTGGCGAAATTGGCTGCAGGTTTGGGCATGAGGAGATCCCCTTGGTCACGCGATGGCCTGAGGGTTGATCGACCAGGTGAAGTGCCCGGTGATACGGTTGCTGAGGCAGCGCGTGGCGCTTCAGCCGATGTGCGAAGATTTTTTCAAGAACTGCCTAATGTAGGGCAAGGCGAAGCTTCGTTTTACATCGATCCAGTTCGGCGTGGGCAGGCAGTAGTAATTGGCGAAGGGTTCATGGAGCCAAACCAGCTTGTAACCCTCCCGCCAGATGAAGGATCCCCTGAATTTGCCGCCGGTATGCTAGGGCCAGAGTTAGGGTTTGTGGTGCGTATCAAAACCGGCGAAGGTTATTTTCTTCGCCCGAATCGTAGTGGAGAGTTTAGCAGGCTTGAGTTGGAACACATCACCCCAGGGGTCAATTTCCCTGGCCTGCTCGACCCCGAAGCTCACGCCATCGGGCGGGCCTTGATTGCTGTGCCTACTGAGGAAGGGCTTAAATTATTTTTGCTTGATGATTGGCAGGCTCAAAACTTTGCTGAAACGGGTTATCCGCTTAATCAACCCATATTGCTCAGGCCACCCGATGACTTGGTTGTAGAAAGTGCGGTGCAAAGTTTTCCCGCTTCCCTTGAATTAGCCGCGGGGGTTTCGCTTTATTTTGCTCACAGCTATTCAACGCAATTGAAGCCAGAAGGGGTTTTGCGTCTCCATATCAATCTCCCCAGTGATCAAACCCCACTCGTTAATCTCAATGGTTATCATTTGGACCAGCATGTTGAATTGTATGAGTTGAATGGTTTGCATCGAGTTCAAGTAGGAACCAAAGTATTTTATGTGCTGGCCGACCAAAATGTTGTGGAGGGTGGTTCCCATTTGGTCATGGTGCTGCCGATGGAAGAGACTTATCTTCCTCTGAGAGGTCGGGGGCTTAGTGATGCACCCCTGGCGCCAGGGCAAGATTGGAGCGATTTCCCTCGCCATGAGGCAGCCCTGACAGCGGCGCTGCCTGAGTTTGCAGATCTAGCCAACGGAGTTTATACCGTTAATAACGGATTCTTGATGGTCGACATCGGAATGTTGCGTAGTTATGGCAGGGGAGAGGTACGACGGTTAATTCTTTTTCATCAAGTTGCTAACGATTTTACCAATAGTCCGTTCCCCGATGGTTATCTGCGAAGCGTACGTGCTCAAATTAGGGCTCGTGGGGATCGCGCAGATGATCAAGACCCTATCGTTACTCCTCTTGGTAGATGGGGTCGTCGTGATGAGCCTCTTCCCCATCCTCAATATGCCTTCAGCGGACTTCCTGATTTTGCTGAAATCCCAAGAATAGAATTAGGGCAGCAAATTCGTTTAATTGAAACGGGCGCGCGGCGGGTTTTTGATTTTGCAGGAACAGGGGTCTTTTTAGAAATTATTGCAGGTAATCAGGCTTTAGAGGCCAAGCTTTATGTAAGCCCTGGCGCGCAGGCCTATGTGGGGCGTGAAGAAGGGGGGCATAGGGTTGAAATCGCCAGCCCCAGTTCGGGTCGCGGCATGTATCAACATTATGTGGTTGGGTCGTGGGAAGAGATCTTTTTGGTGGAAGTGGGTGGGGTTAGTTATCGCATAACCTTGGATAATGAATCTGGGGATTATTTTGCCGAAGTTGAATTGGCTGATTAATTCACCCTATAACCCATTAATATGATTATAATTATATTTATTGATCATAAAAATACGTATATTAAGAAACAAAATTATATAAGTAACGAAAATAGCTTTGGTATCGAGGGAGTTTAGGAGACTTAATTATGCCAGGTAGACCAGCAAGGGTCGGTAGACGGCCTATTCGCGATGTAGATCCCAACATTGGAGAAGGGGCGGGTTTAGATGGAAAAGGCGGCAGGGAAGCCAGAGGTGTGCCTGAGGGAGGCATTGTGGGTTCGGGGGCTCGGGGTGCTACGGGTGATGCTAAAGCCGTTGAAAGAGGGCGGAATGCTTGGCATGCACTACGTGAAGTTTTGGGTAGTTTTGTAGAAGGCACACTTTGTCCGCAAGGTGCTCTTAGACTTTTGGAATCAAGATTTGGGAGTGGTGAACCTGTGGCTGAGGCTGCAAAGGCCGTTGATGTTGGCCACACCAATCCCGCGACTTTTTTTCGCAACCTGCCGCCTGAAATTTCAGGCATGCCGGGCGATGTTTTTCGTTTGATTAATAGAACGCAAGGAGGTGAAGCAGCTTATCTGGGGGATCGTGAGCCGCTCCCTGAAGGGCAAGTTATTACCTACCTTAATGCTGCAGCAGCCTATGATTCTGGGATTTCTGGGCGGGATGCAATTCAGGCCAAGCATTTGGTGGCTGGCATGGTGGCACCTGAGGTTGGTTTTATAATAGATGTTAAAACGGGTGAGGGAATTTTTGTCATCCATCGAGCTAAAGCCGGGGTAACACGATTTGAAGAAATCAAGCCTGGCGCCAATTTTTTTGACAAAGGATCTATCCCCCTACGTGTGTCCCTTAGGGAAGGTGGCGGTATTGTTTTATTATTAGGGAAATTAGTTGGTGGTGAACTGGAACCAAGCAGCCCTGTTGTGTTGCCTGACATTAGCGGAGTTTATAAAATCCCTTATGGTGAAAAAACGCAAGTGGCAGGTGGTGATCGTAGGGTGTATGATTTTCACGACGATGGCAATGTGTTTTTAGATGTGCAGTACGCGAGAACTGGTGAAAACAGATTGCAAGCCACCCTTTACGCCGGGGTTGGCCATTCTGTTGTAGCCCCGTTATCAGGGGTAGCCATGAGTGGCGTTGTTGCAGGTAAGTGGGACTTGCCGATAACAGGCGGAACATCAACTTTTTTTGTTGAGGTGGATGGGGCGCCTTACCTTGTGACCTTGGTAGAAGAAGGTTCCCATGGTTATGTAAGGGTAACGTTTACACACTAATTCAATAATGAACTATCAATAGGAGTTATTATGGCAGGAAAAGGTAGAGTGACAGGGGACGGGCAAGCAACCAGGGCATTGGTAAGGATTGAAAGAGATGCAGACTTGGAAAACACAGGCCGTCGTGTTGAATTAAGGCGTGCAACTCGCCAAGCTCGTCGTGAGGCCCCCGCAGTTGATGCATCTGCAGGTTATAAAGGTTATGTTGCTTTTCTGAAATTAGCTACTATGGGGGCAGCTTTTCTGGAAGCCAATCGAGGTGGTGAACCCACACCAACTTTGTCTGAACGTTCATTGCCCGTTCGGCTACTCATTTCAAATTGGATTCCTCAAGCTGCAGCCGATAGGGTTTCGCCAGCGGTTTTACAAAAATTTGAAGATTTGCCCGCTGGAACCTACATGGTTGACGGAATCAAGATAGAAGTTGGAGCAGTGGCTTGGCCTACCGTATCTTCTCGAGGTCTCGAGGTGGGCTTTGGGGGGTTCATGTTCTTTATGAAGGGTTTTACTCTTGATGGCTATTTAACGGCATTACGTACGTTGATCAAAGCTGAATTAAAAGATCAACCTAATGGAAAGCCCACCGTGTCAACAATCCCACCTCCGCTGCATTATGGGCAAACTTTTATCGGTTTAGGGGGATTTCCTTTTAAGCTAACCAGTACTGGAATTGTACCATTAATAAGCGGGCCCGCAGCGGTGGCCCAGAAAATTGTAGATGGGGAGTAATCTTTAGGGAGGTAGTATGGCTGGACCAGGAAAACCGCGAGGCCCGGTTGATAGTAGGGGTTATCGAACAGGTGAAGCAGAAAAACGTTTGAAAGATGAGCAACGAACCGACGAAGCACGGCGTGGAGAGGCTGTGGGAGCAGGTGAACATTCATCAAATACCTTGGGAGATGCACAATCCGTCAAGGCAGGCAGGCAAGGTTGGTTGGCTTTTAGATGGCTAGCGAGATTAGTTGCTGTGCTGCCGGGCGCGCAATCGAGGCGTGGCCTTGCGACGCAATTTCGTGCTCCAGAAAAACTTGCTGATTCTATGGGCGATGCAGATCCCGTTGCTTTAGCTGCAAGAGAGGTTGGGGCAAGGCCTGTTGCTACAATAATTCCAACATTCAGTGCGACCGCAACCCAGTTGCCCCTGGGTAAATGGGGGCGTTTTGAATACCCCGTTCACAGTGCAGCGGAGTATGGTCGTGGCGAGATGGTTTTTTCATTTGGTGAAGACAAAGCTGCGGTAAGGGTGGAGAGCCTCATTTCAGGGTCAACCATGTCTATCGATGAATTCAGCCCTGCTGGTAGGTTACGAGTTACTTTTTGGGTAGAGCCCGGAGCAACCTTACATTATTGGGACCCTTCCACTTCAGATTGGATCTCAGTAGGCGGAGCAGCAGGCGGGAAGCTCGACATTGTTGTTCCCAATCTTGCTGGAGAATTTCCCTGCTATTTTCGAATTGATGGTATGGCACCCCACTACCACTCCACCTACGTTTTAAAAATACGCAGCGATGATTCAGAAGACCATCTTGTCAACCTTGATACTTGGGTTCCGAAAGCGGAATGATTTTTTAGAGAGGTAATATGGCTGGGCTAAGAGGCTCACGAGGGCCGGTAGATCATCGGGATAGTCGAACAACTGACGCAGCTAGGGCTGCGGAAAAGAGGCGAGAGCCTGAAGCGCGCAGCGATGTGACACAGCCCGATGCAAGACGCCCGGCCGATACGGTGGGGCCTGCACGAGCAGTTGATACAGGGTGGCGGGGTTGGTTTGGGCTTGGAAGATGGATGGCTTCGGCAAGGGAACTCTGGCGGGGCAGGCAGGCCAGGCCTGAGGCTGCGCGGATTGTTGAGGGTTTAGTAGATGGCGAAGCAGATGCTGTAGCGTTAGCGGCTGCTGATGTTACGCGAATCTTTGATCGGGTCGATGACTTTTTTGGTGAAGTTTTACGTTTTGAGCGGGAGGGGTGGGCTAAGGACTGGAAGGAAAGTAGCAATCCCTTTTGTTTACGTGATGATTTGCCAATGGATCATGGCCAACTCTACACCTTTCCGCAGGGTGGCTATGGTGGAGGTGGTAAGCAGGGGAATCATTTAGTGGCCGGCATGCTAGGGGAAGGTGTAGGTTTTATAGTGGATGTAAACACGGGTAGAGGCAAATTATATACGCTTGAGGGAGATGATCTAAGAGTTACTGATCTCTACGAAGGGCTTAATTTCATCAATCGAGGCGGGGAGACTATGCTGGAAGAGAATCAGCCAGCCTTCATCTTTGTTCGTACCGAAGCGGGTGGGCAATTTTATTTATTTGATGATTGGCAACAACCCGGCTTGGGTCAAAGCTCATTTAGAGTGGGGCACCCTAGCTTGGTTGGAGAATTGGATGACGTTCAATCAATAGAACACCGCGGGCTTCTGTCGATTGCGGGGCTTCGTTTGGAGATCACTTACACAAGTAGCGTGTCAGATGGTGAGGGTAATTTTGATCGAGGCAACATGCGCTTGAATGTGCAACGTGAAATGAGTGGGTCTACTGTTTCGATCGATGGATATGCCCTAGAAGGTGAGGCCATGATTGAATTGGGTGTCGATAACCACGTGCATCGTTTGCAAGTGGGCGATCAAGTTTTTTACGTGTTGGCCAATGCAAACATCGAATTTTGGGGTCGGCATTTATTCATGGTTCTTCCCGTGAGCGGCCCCGTAGAGTTTTCAGCAGCCCCACCCATTGCCAGCATCCCCATTGATTTGCGTCAACACTGGCAAGATCATTTGAGGAGATATTCCTTAGCTCCAGGTACCGAGTTGGGTGATGCCATTCAAGCCTTTGGTGACCTCCCGCGCGATGGAGATTATATTCTTTGGGATGGGTTATTTACCGTAAGGTTACGAACTTTCAGTATGGGGGTGAATAGAGTTTTCCGAACCCTTGATTTTGTAGAGTCAGACGATGAATTGTCGAAGTATAGCGACCATGCAGCCCTGGTAGCTTTTTTAACTCTAACCCGTGCGGAAATTGCCGGCTCGCTCAATAACCAACCCAATGGGCCTTGACAGATAAGTAATTATTTATAATAAATATTCAAATTTATACAAATAATATGAAACATAAATAAACATATGACGATAAATGCCTTGGGTGTTTAGTTAGTGTAATTTTAAAATAGGAGTATTTTATGGCAGGTATAGGGAAAGCAGAGGGAAAGGGGACAGCTGAAACAGTACGACCGGTTGAAACGGAGGCAGAGCGAATCGAGCGTGAAAAAGCAGGGCGACGTGCGGAGGCCGGGGCTGTGATACCCGAAGGTCGGCCAGAGACACCGGTGAATGCGCGAGAAACCGGGGCCGTGTTTGGTCGGGCAGATGTAGAGAGGATGCTGACCGAGCTCCGAGAGAAGGGTGGTAAAAAACATTATACGGGTGCTTTGGAGTTTGCCAGAATCAAAGAGGGGCCAGAAGTACTGAAAGAGTATACGATCACTCGACCTACTTGGTGGGTTAGGGCCGTTGAATGGTTCAAAGGCATTTTCCCGGGTTTTAGGCACTAAAACCGAAGCTAGGGCCAGGCCATAGCCATAAAATACTGTATAACAGTATAAAAATAAGTCAAAAATACCATATCTTAACGGAAACTATTTAGCAAAAATAGTCGATAATTGCTTAGATCCCTCCTTATTGGGTATGGGGGTTCGTTAAGAAAGGTGGAAGTTTTATGGCTAGTCCCGGTGGAAAAACTGGTGGCGTTGGTCGTGGACCCTCTGGGGATATCGATCCGCGTCGGGTGGAAGATAGAGGGCGTACTGCGGTAGACGCTATAGGTGGAGCTGTCCCTGCAAAGGGTGAGCCGGTAGAAACAGCGGACCAAGCCCCCTCTCGTTTTGGATGGGGCGTGCTAGGTGCGCTAAAAGCACGACTTAGGTTAGAAGGCGAAAGACCACGCGGTGCTGAAACAGTCTTAGGGCCTAATCCCATGTCGACCGAAACACGTGATGTGATGGCATCAGCCGCCGCAGCGGCGGTAGGGCCGGTAGCCGATACACGAGGTTTTTTTCAGACCTTGCGCCTTTCTGCCATGACAGCGGAAGGTGTTTTGGGTAACGCCGTACAACAGGGCCGTGCCAGGTTGTTACCCGCAGGTTCCGACACCATTCCAGCGGATCCTAGCAGACCCATTACTGCCGGCATGTTAGAACCCACCATGGGTTTTGCCTTTAATGGCCAAACGGGTCGTGGGTTTTTATATCGGGACAATTCAGAAGTGATGATCGTAAATCGGCAAGTCGTGCTCCCAGATCATCTAGGTGCCCCACTCCATGAAGGTATTAACTCAATCTATTGGCCCGAAAGCCAACAACAACAATATTTATTATTGGTAGAAACCGAGGCAGGGACCGTGGTTCGTTACGTGACCGATTTGTCGGAGCGGCCCATTCAGCCAGGTCATTTTGGTTTTAATGAGCTCTACACCGTAGCACCCCACCATTTAAGTGTTGGGGGAGAACCAGCTTCTTTTCTTTTGCCCTTGGCTGAAGGTGGTTTGAACCTAGAATTTACCAATGGTGCATTTTTTGCTACTGTGGATCATACCGATGGAACTGTTCAAATAGTCGAGACGAGAGGGAGCGTTTTAACTCTACGCCCCAATAGTTCGCGGGGTGATGTGTGGGTGGATGGCATTTCTTCACAAGGGCATGAGTCTATTCGTTTGGTTGCGGATAGGGGTGAGGTTCATCGGGTGCAAATGGGGGACCAGGTTTACTATGCATCAATGCAAACCGCAGAGGCAAATCAGTTTAATCAAGGGTCCTTCTTTTACCCCACTTTATTGACGGTGCTGGGTCCCTATACGGCAACAGTTGCAGCACCTGAAATTGCTAATCTCCCCGTTCGCCTTAGTTGGGGCGAGGAGCGCGTAGCTAGGCTGTATCCAGCTCTTGATCAAGCAGCCTTTGCCGAAGTCTTGCAATCTTTTGTGGGTCTACCCGATGGGCAATATACCGTGTTTCGAAATTCAGATAGGCCCATCACCGTTGAGCTTTCTACCCGTGGTTTGGGTCGGGATCAGGCCGAGCGGCGTTTAAATGTCGTTACCTCCATCAATATTAGAGACGATGTTCGAAATCCCGTGAAATGGTTTGAGCGCATTCGAGCAGACATCACCGTTGTTAAGAACGATCTTCCGGATGGTAGTCAAGATTCTGCCGCAGAGGCCGCGGCGGCTTTTGAAGCGGGGACAACCGGAGAGTATCGTGCCCTGGGTAACATGCCTTATCTTCCCCCTGTCCCTGACCGATTGCTAGCCATGAACCAGTGGGTGCGTTTTGATCGACGTGAGGGCGCTCGTTCAACCATGCAGGTCGACCAGCGAGGTTTGCTACTGCTGCCCGGTGAAAATGCTGAAAGTTATACGGTGCTACTGGATCTGCGGAGCCAAACTCCAGGCCAAGCTGCCACCATGTACGATGCTAGAGTTACGGCCGGCACGCTACACGCAACCCTTTGGCTAGCGCCCGGGGCGGCCGTTCAAGTTTATGATGAGGCGGCTGGTGTGTGGAACAGAGTGGGCGACGATTTTAACGGGTCACGTCATGTAATGGATGTGAGTGGCATCCCTGGGTCAAATTATCGAGCATTATATTTTGTTACCGAAGCCGATGGTCAGATGTATCACCTCGCACTACACATCGAGGGTGGAAATCATCAGGCCAAAATTAGTAAAGTTGAATCTCAAGAATAAGGGGTCAGTCATGGGAGCAGGAAAAAGTAGATAGTGAGTAGGGGTTAGGTCAAAAAAGTGGAAAGGGGTGATAGGGTATGGCAGGGCCAGCTGCGTTTATCGATTATTTAAAGCCATCGCCACTGCCGTTCGTGCAGGGGGCAGAAGGCAGTTCTCCACCTAAGACGGAGGCCCCTCAAACCCCTCCGCCCGATCAATTTATTCCAGCCCACACTGCTGGCGAGGGCACAACAGCTCCCCTTACCCTGGTTGATCCGGCCGAAATCATGGCTAGCGATGAAGCGCTTGCCCAGCATTTCTCCCAACTCATTCAAAAAGCCAGTGATCTCCCGCCGGCATTGCAACCTCTCTACGCACAAGTAGTCAAAGCACATCAAGAATTAACACAAGTGTCTACCATGATGATGGAGCTGCAAACCCAAGGCGCTGATCCCGAGGCCATCGAGCAAGTGGCAGAGTCTTACGAAAAAATGACTGAAAAGTTGGCAAAACTAGAATTGGAATTTCGCGGTCAACTTTTCCAAGATAAAACCTGCTTAGAAAAGAATGCCGCGTTGGCCCTTTATTTTGAAGGGCTTACTCATTATGCGGCCTTGTTGGCTTATCAAGATGTAAAATTTTCTGGCCAACAGTTGGCAATTTTGGCCAGTCGAGAATTGAGAAAGCGCTTAACCGAAAATGATCCAGCAGCTTTAGAAAAATATTTAAATTTTACCGCCCAACTCCAAGTGGTTTTAGCGACACTGCATCAATTCAATGAATTGCAGGCTCAAGTTACCCGAGCAAAAGTCGACCCAACCGGCAAGATCATGGAGCACATGAGAGAGCTCGAAAAATCGTTAACCTTAAGCCAAGGCGGAGAACTCAATGCCCAAGCCCATCAGCGGGTTGGAAAAGGAGTTTTAGAATTTAAAGCCCTCGAGGCCTTGCTTTTCTTCGCCAAATCGCAATCTCCCGTGAATCGGCCCGCAGAGCAATGGAGTAACGCTCTGATCAATACAGGTTTTGAGCAATTATCCCTTCTGCTTCAGCACGGCGATGCTGACATGGCATTTTATGAAAATTACCTTCCCTATCAGGCGGCTCAAGGCCTTACCCGGGCTGCTTTGCCAGAGTGGCGGGTTGCACAATTACGGCGTTGGTCTCGTGTGCCGGAGCATCTCCAAAAAGTTCAAGAGTTCAAAACTATGAATGCCGTACTTTACGAACGGTTAGAAAAATTTTGGAACAGTGCCTATGCGGAAAATATGAACCGGGTTAACGATGGCAGCCAGAGCTTGGTAGCTTGGAATTATTTTGCCCATGGTAGCCCACGCATTAAACGGGCCCTGGCTGAAACCTTTGAGTTCAAACCGGCGCAGGTGTTAGAGGGTGAGGCTTATCGAAAGATGGGTGTCTATTATGGTTGGTTGCAATTTCTATTTATCGGCAACGAACCGCCTTCGTTTGAGGGTATGAGTTACGTGTCAGGTTCTCCGGAATGGCTAGAACAAGCCCACTTGCAAATGTTGCAAAGTTTTGCCAATTCCTACCTCGATTTTGAAAAGTTTATTAAAATTTATGCCGAGCTTGATGCCAAGGCCGAAACCCCCGATCCACTGGCCCATTATTTAACACGGTTGCAGAGAACCGAAGAATTAAATGATCTTGAAGCCATTTATCAAGATTTGCATACCCGCTCTGATTTAGCCGAGGGGCCTTTGCGGTTTGCCTTGGCTGAATTAAAGCGTGGGCTTGCGAGTTGGGATGGAGGGAGCCTGCCCAAATATTTCCCAGCCGAATCAACCGCAATACTGCAAGCCATCGACGGGTTGTTGGCTGAACCCACGAGTGATGGGGTTGAGGTGGCCACATGGTTGTCAAAAACGGATTCCATCATAGCTCAGGTTCATCGTTTGCTGATGAAAAGCTATGGGCGTGATTTAGCAAAATACGTTGAAGGAAGTTATATTCGTGAACCAAGGTTACGCGATGAAAGTGAGCAGGCTTATTTTCAACGACGGTGGGGCTTAAACAGTCAAGAGGGCTTGGTTCATGCCTTACGGCGTGATGCCGGCCGATTGATGGGTGAAGATCCCCAGGTGTTTGAGTTTGAACTTCGCTGTGAAGAAGAAAAGGCGAAAGATCCACTAGGATTTTATCTCAATAATACCGATTATTATATTGCCAAAGGATTGGGCGAGACCAAGCTTGGTCTAAAAGATTGGTTAATCGCGAGAGGCCGATTGGCTAAGGCCCCAGAGCTTGAGCAGGTTTGGTTGGTTTCCCCTCAGGCGATGGTGACTATGGTATTGGGTGAGCATACTAACGCTTTAGGTCCACTGGATAAATTGGTTGTTTGGTTGACCTTAAGCCGGGAACCGGCTTCGCCTGCCCAATGGTTGCAGTTGATATCCGACCCAGCCAAGTTTGTTCCCTATGTGCAAGGCAAAAAAGACCTTTACCAAAAGTTATTACAGATCAGAGATGAGCATGAAGTCATCCTCTATCATGAAAAGCAAAACGAAGGGTTCTCGACCACCGCAAAAGATGACAACCCGTCTCCAGCGGGCGAGGCTACCCTAGAGGCCATTCAAGGGAGGCTCAATCAATTCCATTATTATTCGCGCTGGGCAGCGCGTTATGCCGAAGCGGTTCAAGAGGAATATCAGTTAGCCACCATGGGAGAAATGAATGGAAGTTGGACCTACGAAGATCATTGGCAATATCTCCTCTTTGGGCGGGGGCCCAAAAGTGAACCCTTTGTGCCTCGAGTGCATCAATTGCGACAACGCTTGGTGAATATGCTCGAACTGATTAAGCAAGAAAAGTGGGACGAGGTAGAAGCGGCCTTTGTGCAATTAGAAAAACGCCAATATCCCTTGCGACAAGAATATTGGGATTTAGTTTCTTACCACGAGAAAAAAGATTTTGCCCTAACGGTGGTGGTTACGCTGTTAGCGAGCTTTGCGGCCCCAGGAGTTGGTGGTGCACTGCTGCGAGGAACGATGGCACTGGGTCGAGCCGGAATTGCAGGTGCCAGGTTCATTCCTCCTCTATTTCGTGCGGGCCAATATGGGGTGCAAATGTTGGGCAAGGCTTATGAGGGCTCGAGGTTTCTGCAAGGTGCAGCAGCAGCTGGGCGTTGGGGCCTTACCACACCGCATATTGCTAACCCAGCCTTTGGCTTTTCCCATTCGTTGGCTTTTCATCTTAATGATAAAGTGCTTGGGTTCATGGCAAATCAAACCGGGCTAACCGCTAACTCGCCGTTTAGTTTGGCTCACACCGATGGACAAATTGCGGCTAATTTCTTTTATGATGTGCTTGCGTTCAACCCCATGTTGCGTACCTTTGCGGTCGGTGAACGTGTGGGTATGAACCTGCTTCCTCAAGCCTGGCGCACGATGGCACGGCCTCGTTTAGGCCATTATGTGGATGATTATGCCAATGCCTATTATGAGAATACTAGTTTGTCGGGTTTGAGTAGTTCGCTTGGTCAATTGGGGAAGGGACTTTTTGCGTACAGTCGGGATATGGCTAAATTTGCAGCTCCAAAACTTGCCGGCTTTGCCGGGGAATACGCCGGTTTTGAAGCCTGGTGGTTGGCCAACGACGTTGGTTTTAAATCTGGCTTGCGGGTGATGGATGGTGAAGTCAAAGATTTTTCAGGATGGGCGCGGCACATAGCTTGGCAACTTTCTCCTGAAAATATGGTCGACGCCGGAACCGGGAATCTTTCTTTCTTGTTGGGTTTAAAAGGCGGTGGTGGCATGGCTCGGTATACGGCTGCCAAAGCCCATAAAATGATGGCTAAGCAACAAGTCCCCCCAACTTTAGCGGAGAGCTTGCAATTGCCCGACGACCTTTCTCCGATGGAAACAGCACTGTTACGCGAAGCTTACCTTAGAACAAATCTATTTGTTTCGATGCAAACCAGGTTACCCCATGCTTATGGGCCTAAGCCGTCAGATTCTAGGGCAACACTAGAAATCAAAGATCGAATAGTTCAACAGGCCATAGCCGCAGATCCTCGGTTTAGCCGAGATTCACCTACCTTTCAGTTAGTGGCATTGCGAGATCAAAGTGACTTAGTGGATCGAGTCAATGAAACGGATGCTGCAGTTCGTGAAATTCAAAATGAAGCCGCCCGTGCTCGATTGAACTACGAGCGTGCTATGGCCACTCTTCGTGCTAGCAAAAGTGGCTAAATAGGTGTTATTAAGGGCCGATGCCATTGCGAATAAAACTATTTTGTCTTTTAATATTTATTTTTTTGCTGTCTCCCTTCAAAAACCTCCACGCCGAAATTGCCTTGGTCGATAGCTTAGAATGGATCACCTTAGATGCTGAGCTTATCGTGCGTGGTAAGGTTAAAAAAAACTCTCCTGCAAAATCCAATTCTATTCAAAGCCGAAATTCAAAATTTTCTCCGGTGCATTTTCAAGTTTTTGAAACGCTAAAAGGCAATGTGGTTTCAGAAATTCAATTCGAAGCGGGTTACCTTAAAGAAGTTTTAGAAAAATGGGGGAGTGAGGGAAGTGACGTCTTGGTTTTTTTAAAACAAATCGACTTTCAAAAATCAGCTTCGGGTAAGGTTTGGGCCGTGCGTAGTGGCGAATTCCCTAATGCCATCAATTTAGATTGGTTGAAAACAAGGCCCGAAATCCATTTTAATATTTTTAATACGGCCATGCAGGCGATCAAAAATCGCGAGCAAGTAATTCAACTAGTTAAAGATACCTTAGTGCAATGGAAAGATATTAAAAGCATCCAACGCGCGAGCGTCGATGTGCCTTATAAAACCGAGCTTTTCAAACGCTACTACTCCGGTAGTTCGGTGTATTTAATTGTGCCCTTAAGCCCACAGCTCCAAAAATCTTGCAAGGAGTGGCGGCAATTAAATGACCTACGCCACTGCGAAAAACTCTAAGTTTTGGGTAGATTAGTCCCCAGCCTCCCTACCCATCTTCCAATAAAATATAACAAATTCATATAATTATGATTTAGGCAGATCGGCACAGAACTTGCTTGTCGTTATTATAGGCACTTTACCCATGGGTAGGGTTAACCTTATTGAAGAGGATTAAAACGGAATATGGGGGAACATGGCGCTTCTGGTATTAACGGTAAGTCACCAGACTATTCAATTCATTTAAATTATTGTCCGACCGAAGAAAATTTTACACGAGGGGCCCAAACTGAGCCTTGCCCAGTGGAGCCAGTGGGGAATCCATTTCCACCTCCTGATGCAACTTATTTAAATAAATCCGCCCAATGGTTTGCAGCGTGTCATCCTCATTATCAACTGGAATTAAAATCAAATTATGATGGTGCCAGGTCAGATGCCGAGCGTGCCGAGGTTGCTTCTAAAAATGCTCAAGTGGCTCTAGCCATGAATGATCAGGCTAGCTTTGAATGTTGGAAGGGCCTTGCATTAGCCGATGCGGCCAAACTACCCCATGGTGAGCTGTTGGCCGTGCCTTTGCTGCAGGCCGATCTTTTAACTTTTGAGGGCAAATATCTTGAGGCAAGC